>CAYLVY010000105.1:5862-9767 GCA_964387205.1 uncultured Draconibacterium sp. | reverse complement strand
TAACCTATGAACCATATTTTAAAAGCTTTCAGTTTTATCATAATCCTGCTGACTGGCGCACTTCTGTCCTTTTCCATATGGTCATGCCGTCCTTCAGGGCAGCAAACTTCCGAAGAGAAACCCCTGATCGAAAAACCGGAACTTGACCTGAAGAGCGACCGGATGACCCCCGAAGTCTTATGGGGATTTGGCAGGGTCAGTGATCCCCAGGTCTCCCCTGACCAGAAACAGGTACTTTACGGAGTTACATATTACAGTGTCAAACAAAACAAGGGGAACCGCGAGTTGTACACCGTTCCTGTCGCCGGTGGCGACCCGGTCAGGATCACCAGAACCAGGTTCAGCGAGCAGGAGGCCCGGTGGAGCGCCGATGGGTCGCGGATCACATTCCTCAGCAGCGAATCGGGATCCTACCAGTTGTGGAGCATGGATTCCGAAGGGAAAAACCGGAAACAACTCACCAACATCGAAGGTGGCATTTCCGGTTACAAATTCTCTCCGGATGAAAAGAGATTGCTTTGGACTGCCGAAGTCCCGATTGAGAACAAACATAAAGCGCTGTACGAAGGTTTGGACAAAACCACCGGGAAAATCATGAATGACCTGATGTACAGGCATTGGGACACCTGGGTGGAATCATATAGCCACATTTTCTGGGCAGACCTTACCGGCCAGATGGTCACAACCGGCACTGATATCATGCTCAGCGAGCCCTATGAATCCCCTTTGCGGCCCATGGGGGGCATGGAGCAGATCAACTGGAGTCCCGACGGCAATATGATCGCCTATACCTGCCGTAAAAAAACAGGTATGCAGTACGCCATTTCCACCAATTCCGACATATACCTCTTTAACCTGGGTGATGGCACGACCACTAACATCTCTGAAGGGATGATGGGGTACGACATTGCCCCCACTTTCTCACCAGATGGCAGAAAAATTGCCTGGGAGAGCATGGAACGCGATGGTTATGAAGCAGATAAAATCAGGATCATCGTCTATGACCGCGACAAGAGCACCCACACTGACTATAGCCGGGGATTCGACCAGAATGCCGAAGGGCTTGTTTGGGGCGATGACCGCACCATCTGGTTTATCAGCGATATCAAAGCCACTGATGAGATCTACCGTCTTGATGCAGGCAGCGGTGCCATCACCAGGATTACCGACGGCATCCAAAACTTTTCCTCAGTATCCCCGGCAGGCGACAAACTAATCGCCACCCGTGTATCGATGTCGATGCCGGCAGAGATCTATTCCATCGATCCCGCCACCGGCCGGGAGACCCGGATCACCTTTACCAATCAGGAGGTTTTGGATAAACTGGCGCTCGGCCGTGTCGAAAAGCGGTGGATCAAGACCACCGATCAAAAAGATATGCTCACCTGGGTTATCTATCCCTCCCATTTCGATTCGACGAAAAAATATCCCACTTTGCTTTTCTGTGCAGGTGGCCCGCAATCAACCGTAAGTCAGTTCTGGTCTTACCGCTGGAATTTCCAGATCATGGCGGCCAACGATTACATCATTGTTGCTCCCAATCGCCGGGGTTTACCCGGTTTTGGCCAGGAATGGAACGAACAGATAAGCGGGGATTACGGCGGTCAGAATATGAAAGATTACCTCAGCGCAATCGATGCTTTAGCCAAAGAACCCTATGTGGATGCCGACCGGCTGGGTTGTGTCGGAGCCAGTTACGGAGGGTTTTCGGTGTATTGGTTGGCCGGAAACCACAACAAACGGTTTAAGGCCTTTATCGCACACGACGGTATGTTCAACCTGGAATCGCAATATCTCGAGACGGAGGAGATGTGGTTCGTCAACTGGGACCTTGGCGGCCCTTTCTGGGATAAAAGCAACGCGATCGCCCAGCGTTCCTTTGCCAACTCCCCACACCGGTTTGTCCAGAACTGGGATACCCCGATCCTTTGCATCCATGGGGAACTTGACTACCGGATCGTGGCCACCCAGGGGATGCAGGCGTTCAATGCGGCAGTGTTAAGAGGCATTCCTGCACAGTTACTATATTTCTCCGATGAAAATCACTGGGTACTCAAACCGCAGAATGGCATTCTTTGGCAGCGGACCTATTTTGACTGGCTTGACCGGTGGCTGAAATAGGAGCACTGGATAAAGCAGCAGAAGCCCTTCTGCGCTCGAATTTCACAACAGCTTTCACGGGAGCCGGTATTTCGGTGGAGAGCGGAATCCCTTCCTTCCGGGGGGATGGTGGGTTATGGAGCCGTTACGACCCCAGAACCCTTGAACTTTCCTACTTTTCTGAGCACCCCGAAGTCGCCTGGCCGGTCATCAGGGAGATCTTCTATCAGCATTTCGACCTGTGCAAACCAAATCCGGCCCACCTTGTACTCGCCAGAATGGAGCATAACGGAAAACTCGGCAGGATCATTACCCAAAACATCGACAACCTCCATCAGGAAGCCGGAAGCCGGATGGTATTTGAATTTCATGGCAATGCCAAAAACCTGATTTGTCTTCACTGTCACCGGCATTACCGGAAAGGTGAGGTAAGTCTCGATCACATCCCTCCAACCTGTCGCGAATGCGGCGGAGCGCTTAAGCCCGACTTCGTTTTCTTCGGGGAGGGGATTCCCCGGCAGGCGCTTGCTGCCGCCCACGAAGCGAGTGAAATTTCGGAGGTATTCCTGATCATCGGGACTACCGGCGAGGTGATGCCGGCCAACCAGTTTCCGGTGTTAGCAAGGGCCAACGGCGCCACCATCATCGAAATCAACCCGGAGCCTTCCCTTTACACCGGTAATATTACACATATCTTCCTCCGGGGGAAAGCCGGAGAAATTATGCAACTGCTGGAAGAAAGATTATTTCCCCCGTCCCTGAATAATGATTAAAATAGTATAGATCAGGATTTTGAAATCCATTGCCAGGGACATATTTTCGATATAAAGAAGATCGAATTTCAGCCGTTCGATCATCTGGTCGATATTTTCGGCATACCCGTATTTCACCTGGCCCCAACTGGTAATTCCTGGTTTAACTTTATGAAGCAACCGGTAATGGGGTGCCCGCTGAACGATCTGATCGATATAAAACTGACGTTCCGGCCTGGGACCCACAATACTCATATGGCCTTTCAGGACGGTGTAGAACTGTGGGATTTCATCCACCCGGAACTGTCGAAGGATTTTTCCGAAAGGAGTAATGCGGGGATCATTTTTGGATGAAAGTTGAGGGCCCAGGGCTTCGGCGTCACGGTACATGGTCCTGAATTTGTGCATCCGGAATGGTTTTCCCCTGAGGCCAATGCGTTCCTGGCTGAAAAAAACAGGCCCCGGCGATGTCACCTTGATGACTATGGCCGTGATGATCAAAACCGGTGAAAGAAGGATCAGACAGAGTACCGAAACCACAATGTCGAAAAGCCTTTTAAGAGACAATTGCCAGTCGGGCATAAGGTCGGGGTAGATCTGAATGAGGGGTGCGTGGAAAATGGAGGTGGTCTTTACACTACCCATCAGGATATCCTGCATAGCAGGTATTATCTTGATAACCACATTAGTGTCTTCGAGCTGGGTAATAATCCGTTCGATCGTATGGTTCTCGGACTGTTCGATGGCAATAATCACCTCCTCAATCTGCAACTCTTTGACCAGTCTGTTCAGGTCCTTCAGTCCACCCAGGTGCGGTATCGATTCTGCCAGTTTATACGAGGGATATTCTTCTACATTGATGAAACCCAGAAATTTATTACCAGATGATTTTTCCTGATTTTCAATATGCACCCGAATTGCCTCTTTTGCTGAAGGAATATCGCCTTGAAGAATACTATCGTAAATCTTACGATGTTCGTTTACAAGCACATCGTGTCGTTTATCATCCTTTATATATTCCTCTCCTGTACATTTTGAATATATTTCATTTAT
>CAYLVY010000105.1:0-5852 GCA_964387205.1 uncultured Draconibacterium sp. | reverse complement strand
TGATGAAACCCAGAAATTTATTACCGGATGATTTTTCCTGATTTTCAATCTCTTCATAAATAGTGACAGCATTGCCATTGCTCCCGATGAGCAGGGTATTGAAACCTATGATTTTTTGATGAATTTTCAGGGCGACGCTGGAGGAGAGGATGAACCGGAAAAGGGCAGTAAAAAAGAGGTGGAGAAAGAGAAGGATAATGAAGAACTGCACGTAAGTATGCTGATTGATGATCACATCGTCGAGGATCAGGGTAAAAAATATAAGGGTAACGCCGATCAGGGTAATGACGATTGTCTGGGCAAATTCACGAAGCCTTGCCTTCCTGTAAATTTTCCGGTACGTTCCCAGCATGGCATACAAACCGAGCCAGAATACCGGGATGGTGACCACCCCGTAATACAACTTGGGGTCGGTAAAAATAAGGTCTGCCCTGCTGAAAATATCAGGATCAACAACATATTTTCTGTAAACGAAAAACAAGGTCCAGGCGATGAAGGCCGAGAGAAAATCAGCAGCTACATATTTGATGACCTGTAAACGTTTATTCATATTTTCTTATGATTCCCGGACCGGGATCAGCGTGAAACGATTTTTAAATTATCAAGAAGAATAACCCCCTGATCGAGGCCGGGATCTTTGAATGTACCCATGTAAACCCGGTATGACAGCATTCCGTTGTAAGCCTGAAGGCTGGTGGAAAGGTCGATATAGATCTTTTTCCATTGACCGGCAGTCGGGTTCAGGGTTATAACGGGCACTTGATACAGGGTGGAAGTAGCATAGAGCACAACCCCGACCACCAGGGGATTTGAGATATTGTAATTCATCTCCAGCCAGACAGGTGAATTCGGGATCTTATATTCATCGCGGCATTGAGCCTCAAAAAAATCGTGATTGTTATCAAGAACAACCCTGGCTGAATGGACCCCTTCGAAGGTGCTGTCGGCTGTACCGGTAAGGGTGATCCATGCGCTGCTGCGGGGGGTCGTATCAATGGAGAGGGCCACATCCTCAAAATCTTCCCGCCAGATAAATCGTGTGGTACTAAGGTAGGAGGTTTGCAATCGCCCCAACCGAAGGGTACTGTCAGGGGTAAGTACTACCTCTTTTTCGATCGGGGCATAGAAAAGATAGCTTGCGCGGGTAGCGGCAATCCCATTTTTTTTAATCCCCGGGTAGACTAAGATTTTCTTCTTTCCCTGCTGAAGAACGGGAAACCTGGCAGGCATCTCGTAAGCGCCCAGGAATTCATTATCGATGTATACCCATGCATCGGTTATCCTGTGGGAGGCGCTTCCCTGTGTGCTGTAATCGGTTGCCAGATAGATCGAATCGATGCTGATATAGGTCGGAATGGTCTGATCTCCCGAAAACTTCTCACAGGAACCGAAGGAAATGAGTAACAGGAAGAGAAGGAACGTTCGCAGGTAGTAGTTCAACATGCAGTAATGGATTGGTGAGTTTCCCGGATTACTTTGATTTTAACGGTTTATTCTGCTTGATATTGTCATTCAGGAGCAAAAGTCAGTGCTCCTTAAAAGGCATTTTCAGGCAATGCCGGAGATATTCTGATTGATTTTTTCAATGATGCGGTACGCTACCTCCAGCGCCATGTAGCCATCGTTTATGGTGACCGGTGTGGTGGTATTATGAATTATCGCGTGGTTAAAACTGCTGAGTTCTTCGCGGATGGCGTTGAGGGGCCTGACCTCCGGTTTATCGAAGTTGATCTGTTTTTTTCCTTTGCCTTCTCCAAGGTCGAGCATGAATCCGGCAGGGGGCAGGTTTGGATCCGCATCGGTGATGGTAACCACTTCGATCTCCTTAGCAAGAAAATCGACGGATATATAAGCATCCCTTTGGAAGAAGCGGGATTTTCTCATATTTTTCAGGGATATTCGGCTGGCCGTCAGGTTAGCCACACACCCGTTTTCGAATTCAATCCGTGCATTGGCAATATCCGGCGTATCGCTCACCACGGCTACCCCACTGGCACTAATTCGTCGGATACCGCTCTTTACCACGCTCAGGACTATGTCGATATCATGGATCATCAGATCGAGGATCACCGGCACATCTGTTCCCCGCGGATTAAACTGGGCCAGCCGGTGTGTTTCGATAAACATCGGCCGGTTAAATAATTTCTCGGCCGACAGAAAAGCGGGGTTGAACCGCTCCACATGCCCCACCTGTACCTTTACGTTGGCTTCCTCCGCTAGTTTGATCAGTTCGCGGGCTTCAGCGAGGGTGGTAACAATCGGTTTTTCGATAAAAACGTGCCGGCATTTTTTCAGCGACCTTGAGGCACAATCAAAATGAGAAACCGTCGGGGTCACAATATCAACCACATCAGTAGCGTCGATCAGGGCATCCAGTGATTCCCATTTTCTGATTCCGAATTCCGCTTCGGTCTTAAGCGCGTTTTGTTCATCGGGGTCGAAAAATCCAATGAGTTCATAATCCTCTATTTCCTTGATACACCTGAGGTGGATTTTCCCCAGATGTCCGGCCCCTAAAACCCCGATCTTCAGCATAAACCCTGATTTTTTTGCAAAGTTAGATTTTTCAGCCAAGTGAATTTAGTAATTTCGTGAAAAATTTAACTGAACCACTGCCATGCCATTTCAGCAACCGTTGGATACCTACCGTCATCAGGGAATGAGGAAACAGATGGTCAACCAGATCAGACAAAAAGGAATTTCTGATCCAAAAGTGCTGGCGGCTATCGAAAAAGTGCCCCGGCATCTCTTTTTTGATTCTGTTTTCATCGAATTCGCTTATGAGGACAGGCCTTTTCCTATAGGTGCCGGACAAACCATCTCGCAGCCATTTACCGTAGCATTTCAGACCCAGCTCCTGAATATCCAGAGGGGTGACAAAGTACTTGAAATTGGAACAGGTTCAGGATACCAGGCATGCATCCTGGCCGAATCAGGCGCTAAAGTCTTTACCATTGAAAGGCAGAAATCGCTTTTTGACCGAACCAGCAAATTTCTGCCCCAAATCGGTTATCCCACCATAAAGACCTTTTTCGGAGATGGTTACCTGGGATTACCATCCTTCGGCCCTTTCGATAAAATGATCGTTACGGCCGCCGCTCCGTTTATTCCAGATGCCTTGCTGGAACAGCTGAAAATCGGAGGGATACTGGTGATACCGGTTGGACCTGACGATGTTCAGATCATGACCACGGTGACGCGAACAGGGGAAGCAACTTTTAAAAAAGCAGAATTCGGAAAATTCAGGTTTGTCCCAATGCTCGAGGACAAAGCCCGGAAACCCTGAACCTGTTATCCCCTCAGCCTCATTCTTGCCCGGGAACGCCTGAAAAAGGCCAGGATAAATCCAATCAGCATCAGAACCGAACCCAACCACAGAATATTGATGTAAGGATTCCTTATGGCCTTGATCACAATATAGTCAGGCTCTTTGGAAACGGTAGCAATGTATGTGTAAAAGTCAACCATAAGAAAGTGCCGTGTGGCAGGATTATAGACGGCTCCCATTTTGGGATGGACATTTACGGAAGGATAAAGTGTGAAGGCGTGCGTTAATTGCCCGTTGATTTCTTTCAAAAACTCTACCTGATAGAAAGTGGTGTTACCTTCGGCATGATGACCACAGTATGTTACCTTGTATCCGCTCATGGTCAGGGTATCGTTTCGCATCAGGATCAGGTTTTCCTCATTGCTCCGGCGATCTCCGAGGTCAAAGGCAGAGGTATTCCGCGATATGACGGTCGAATTAGAAAAGGTCACAACTGCTCCGAGAATCAGGAGTATAAAACCAATATGAGTAATCACGGCCGGAGTGTTACGCGGCTTCGATGTCTGCCTGAGCAAACTGAACAGAGATGCACACAGGGCAAAAAGGATGAATAATACGAGGAGTATATAATTGAGGTCCCTGACCACTCCGGTCAGAACCAGCGGAATAGTCAGCACAAGAGCTGACATTAAGGAATACAGACTGCGCCGGAGGAAACGGCCGGAGGTATTGTCGCCGTATCCGAGAAATTGTGTAAAGGCAATGAAACCGGCGATGAGCATGGCGAAAGGTGTTTGCCAGCGGTTGTAAAAAGCTATGACATCGTTGGGCGGTGCAAGGTTAAGGCCGAACAAACCATTGATTACCGGTATTGAAGTAGTGAAAATGATCTGAAATGCTGCAAGAACCACGATCACCGAGCCCATGAAGATCCAGAACTCCCTCGAGAGCAGAACGTCGGGACGGGGTTGATGTATCGCCCTGAAACGGAAGGAGACCAATCCGATGCTGAGGATCAGAAATACCAACAGGAAGATCAATAGTTGGCCCGACATACCGCTATCACCGAAAGAGTGGGCGGAAGTATCGGCCAGTACTCCGCTGCGGGTCAGAAAACTGGCATAGAGCACCAGGACATAAGTGAGGGTAATCATCAGATAGGCTGCTGCTGATGCGAGGTTCTGTTTTCGCGATATGATCATGAAATGAAGTCCGGCCAGCAGGGTCATCCAGGGCACCAGCGAAGCATTCTCCACGGGATCCCAGGCCCAGAAGCCGCCAAAAGTGAGGGAAACATAAGCCCAGGCACCCCCAAGCAGAATTCCTGCACCAAGTGTAAACAGTGCGATAAGGGTCCATGGCATCGCTCTGCTGATCCAACCGGTATAATCCCTTTTTAGAAGTGAGGCAATGGCATATGAAAAAGGCACCAGCGCCAACGCATAGCCGATGAAGAGCACCGGTGGGTGGATGGTCATCCAGATATTCTCAAGCAACGGGTTAAGCCCGTTGCCATCCGGGATCATTCCGAGATAGTCGGGCATCGTAAATATGGTATCCTGAATGGAACCTACCGAATCGCGAAGGAGGGTGAAAGGGCTCGAACCAATCGCATGCCCTCCAATGTGGATACCAAGCAACATGGTCATAATGAATGCCTGAGCAAGTGAAAAGATCGCCATGACAGGTGCTTCCCAGTGCCGGGAAAGCTTTAAAAGCACCAATCCGACAATCGCCTGTGATAAAGCCCAGAAAAGAAAACTGCCCTCCTGCCCCGCCCAGAAACACGAGATGATATACTCCATCCGCAACTCCTTCGAGGAGTATTGCCACACATAGGAATATTCAAAATAATGGTTGATGATCAGATAATACAACACTACCGCCACAGTTGTCAAAGCCAGTGTGTGCAACGAATAAAATACCCTAGCCCAGTTTGTGAATCTTATTTTGCGACCTTCATACCGGAAGGCAATAAAGTATAGTATGGTTGCAGTCAGCGCCGCGAGAAATCCGACCCAGACCGAAAACCTGCCTAATGAACCAGGAAATAAATGTTCGCCAATATATTGAATCTCCATGATCAGTTGTTAATAAAGATGCTGCAAAAGTACAGTTTTCAATCCAAAACTGTGGCAGTTAAGATTTAAGTACCATGATCCCATATCCAATAATGAAAAAGGATATTCCGGAAATGGGAAAGAAAAAAGAGGACATGGATTTATCAAACTGTAATTAAATTACTTATGTTCCGACAATTCCCATGGCACGAATGTTGTGTTATAATAGGTTAATAAAGCACAAAAACAATGAAAACCAACTTTGACAGACTTGCAATTCCCCTGCCTGTACTATTTCCTTTGGCCTACGGCACCAATTGCAAGAAATCAGAGGAGGTTACCCCGGGGCAACCTAAATCCATTTTCGATGTTAAAGCCAACGCAGCTTTTAACTGGAAAACAGTTAAGGAAATGACCCTCGAGGTAAAAGGAATGCAGGTTCCTGTTACCATTACCAACACGATGGTTGTCAAATCCGTTGATGGCAAAAGTATCTATTTCAACGACCAGGTTGTCATGAACGC
>CAYLVY010000104.1:1956-12751 GCA_964387205.1 uncultured Draconibacterium sp. | reverse complement strand
GCATCTAATTATGTACTCAAAAATAATCTGATACGGTTACCATACAGTATTTTAGAGGCCCTTCGGAAACGTGAAGCACTGCAGAGGGAAGAACTTGCAGTGCAGCATCTCCGCGAAAGTGAATCTAGGCTCAATTCCATTGCCAATTCGGCAGGCGACGGTATCATTATGCTGAACGATCTGGGGATGATCACTTTCTGGAATCCCGCTGCAGCCGAGATTTTCGGATACACCCGTGAGGAAGCGCTCGGAATGGCGCTTCATGACTTTATTGTACCTGAGGAATACAGGCCACTCTTTCACGAAAATTTCCCGGCTTTCCGTGAGACAGGAGAAGGAAAAGCGCTGGGTAAAAACAATGAACTGACCGGTTTACGCAAAGGCGGAAGCCTGGTCAATATATCCCTCACCTTGTCAGCCGTCAACCTTCAGGGCAAATGGCATGCAGTGGGAATCGTCAGGGACATTACTGACCAGAAAAGAGTGGAGCAGGAGCTGATCTCCGCCAAGGAGCGTGCCGAGGCCAGCGATAAGCTTAAAACAGCTTTTATTAATAATATCTCCCATGAAGTCAGGACACCCCTGAACGGTATACTCGGTTTCACGGAACTGCTTAGTCAGGAAGGTATTACGCCGGAGGAGAGGGAGCAGTTCAGGTCCTTATTAAAAATAAGCAGCACCAGGCTCCTGAACACCATTACCAATTACATGGATATTTCACTGCTGGTTTCAGGAAATATCGTGCTGAGACCGCGGAAATTTTCACTTCATGCCCAGCTGCAATCCCTCTTTGACCTCTATAAGCCCCTGTGCCAGGTTAAAGAGTTAACCCTGAAACTGCAGATACCGGAAGATATCCGGGATATAAACCTGATCTCTGACCGGGAATTCCATTTCAAGATCCTTTCTCACCTGTTGGATAATGCCGTAAAATTTACCCATTCCGGAACAATATCTTTCGGCTATTATCCCGAAAAGGATGGTATTCATTATTTCATCGCCGATACCGGGATCGGGATACAGCCTGATATGCACGATCGGATATTCGAAAGCTTCAGACAAGGGGAGGTGGCCAATACCCGCGACTATGAAGGAAGCGGGCTGGGTTTGTCAATTGCAAGCCGTTTTGTTGAGTTACTGGGCGGACATATCGAACTCGAATCATCCAGGGGCAGCGGCGCAGTCTTTTCATTTCTTTTGCATTACAGTGAAGCGGAAATATGCAGAGGCCAGACGAACTGTAATGAGGAGTATCCTGTATCCGGCATCAATCGGGTCATACTGCTTGCTGAAGATGATGTTACCAATTACGTCCTGCAGGAGAAAATACTTAAAAAAGCCGGGTTTGATGTTATACCTGCTTCCGATGGCAGGGAGGCAGTGGAGCAATGCCGGAAAAACAAACGCATCTGTGCAGTTCTCATGGACCTTAAAATGCCTTTGCTCGATGGGTATGAGGCAACCCGGCAGATCAAAAAAATGCGTAAGAACCTGCCTGTCATCGCCGTCACAGCCTTCGCCATGAGTGGTGATGAAAAGAAAGCAATGGAAGCAGGATGTGACTATTATATTTCCAAACCCCTGATGGAAAAAGCATTGCTCACAGCTTTGGCAGACCTCGGAGTATTAAAGAACCAGACCGGAATCAATCAAAAAAGATAAAAGCGTATGCTGGGAAAAGTTACCTGGAATTATCAATCACCCTTACAGGTGCTGATTGCCGAAGATGATGAAGCCAATCAGTTTTATATGCAAACCTTGCTGAAAAGAGCGGATATGAAAGTCCACCTGGCCAGCAACGGTATGGAAGCAGTGGAAATGATCCGGGCTATCCCCGAAATTCATTTGGTTCTGATGGATATCAGGATGCCTGTCATGGACGGTATCGAAGCGACCAGGCAGATCAAATCATTCCGGAAGGAACTGCCCGTGATTGCAGTAACGGCTTATGCCATGCTCGGGGACGAGCGTAAAGCCAGGGAAGCAGGGTGCGATGAATACCTGACCAAACCTCTGTCCAGGAACCTTCTGTTTGAGAAAATCCTGAAATATTCAGCCAAATATACTATTCCATCTAATTAATAATGATCCGGGTAACCTGAAAACATGGCAGATCTGATCAACTTTTTCAATGAACTCACAGGACAATTGCTCTCCGGCCCCGACCTTGATCCGGACAGGAACACTTCACTCATTCTGGAGAGAGGGGGAGCGTTTTGCCATGCCGAAGCGGCATTCTTCATGCGTGTCAGGAATGGAGATTTCGAAATGGCCCAATCATGGAACCTTCCTGAGAATCCATTTCCGGCAGAGATTATGGCAGGTATTTCGGCCGGACTTGAACAGGGTCTGACAGCGCGCACTTTCCATACCCGGTTTTCACCCACCGACGAATTTCCCTTCGGATATTCAACCGGAAGCTTCATTGTACAGGAAGGCCAGGTAAACGGTATCCTGGGTTTCGTTCTGAAAGACGAGAACGAGGCATGCAGGACTATCGATCAGGTGCTGCCCATGCTGGCCTGGATGGTTGGCCGGGAAGACTCGCTCGCCTCCCTGAAACGCGAAAACATGATACTCCGGAACTCTCATCGGGAGAAGGACAGATTTCTTTCCATCGTGGCCCATGACCTGAAAAGCCCCTTTAATGGCTTTCTGGGATTGACCTATCTACTTACCGATGAATTCGAAAACCTTACCCGTGATGATATTGAGGAAATTTCCTCAACCCTGCGGAAATCTGCCCTGAATATGTATGCTCTGCTGGAAAATATGTTGGTATACAGTAGAATACAACGTAATGTTTTGAAATTTGAGCCGCAGGAAATAAGTTATTTTGAATTGGTGAATAGTGTACTGGAGGGGATGGCTGGCGAGGCAGATGGTAAAAGTATTGTGTTAGTCAATGAAATTGACCCATGGATGTCGGTTACTGCTGATAAATCGATGATCACGACCATTTTACAGAACCTGATCTCAAACGCAGTGAAGTATTCCAACGCCGGCGGGTCTGTCAGAATACGCGCTGTCCGCACTGAAAAGAATAGTGTAATAACTTCCGTCTCAGATCATGGCGTGGGAATTGCGAAAGAGATCCGGCTCAGGTTATTCGATACCGGTGAACTGGTGAAAAGCACGGGAACTGCAGGAGAATCCGGTTCCGGCCTCGGGTTGATCATTGCCAGGGACCTGGTAGAAAAACATAATGGACGACTGTGGCTGGATTCCGTTCCCGGCACCGGAACAACCGTCCATTTCACCATTCCTCATAATCTCGCGTGATGGAGGATAAAAGGGGTTGTTTTTGTTTTGGGGTAGACAGATATAAGTTCGCCATTCCTTTAAATTGTGTCGACCGGGTAATCAGGGCAGTCGAAATCAAACCGGCACCGGATGCCTTTCCCCTTTTGCACGGTTTTATCAATTACCACGGAGAAATTGTCCCTGTACTGAATTTCAGGTATAAAACGAGCCTTGGCCCCGAAGAAATCAAAGCCGGGCATTACCTGCTGCTCGTTACAGCCATGAAAATGCGCGTATTTATCATTATCGAAACATTGGAAGGGGTATGCAGGGAGGAAGAAGAGATCATCAGCCCGGGTCAACTGCAGGTTTCAATGGGTGCTTCAGGTCTAATGAAAAGGGATGGGGAATTGTATTATATATATGACCCGGATTTGTTTTTCTCCTCCGAAGAGCAACTATTGCTGGATGCCCTCGCGAATCAATATTTAACAGATCAGGAGCATGATTCCGGATGATCTTTTACAAAACATAAAGGAACTGGTTGCCTCCGACCTGGGTCTTGATTTCATGTCCTCCAGGGATTATGATATTGAAAAGGGTTTAATCAGTTTAGGCCGTGAACACGGGATAAAAGGCAGCGACCGGTCATTGCTTGTGAAATGGCTGGAAACCGTCGATTGGAATCAGGAAACACTCGATAGCCTTGCGAGGTACCTTACAGTGGGGGAGACTTTTTTTTTTCGGGAAAAGCCCCATCTCGAAGTATTTCGGGAAGTAATCATACCCGACCTCCTGAAACGAAGCACCATGAGCGGGAAACCAGCCCTAATCTGGAGTGCCGGCTGCTGTACCGGCGAGGAACCATATACCCTGGCCATGATACTGAGGGAGGTAGTACCTGAAAAACTTCTCCGGCATTTCACGATTATCGGAACCGATATAAACCATGAATTTCTGCATTCCGCACAGCGGGGAAGTTACCGGGTTTGGTCTTTTCGCGAAACCAGGGAGGAGATCAGGCAACAGTTTTTCCTCAAAACCGGCGATACGTGGATCATTCGTGATGAGGTGAAGGCCATGGTGACCTTCCGCTATTTCAACCTTGCCGGTACCAATGATCTGGCGTTACCATCCGGACCTGTTGTGGCAGATGTGATTTTTTGCAGAAATGTGCTGATGTATTTCACACATGCACAGTTTTTAAAGGTTACCGGCCGGTTTTTCCGTGCACTGAACGAAGGTGGGTTTCTAGTCCCAGGAATAGTGGAGGTCAATGATGCGGAATTCTCTGTATTCGAGCCTGTTTCGTATAAGAACTGTACATTGTACCGCAAGTCCGGGAACCGGACACTGGTGCGGCCCCGGACAGCATTATCCATTCCGGTGGCTACCCCTTCACAGACAAATCCACCTCCCGGGTTAAAGAATGTGAAAGAGACACCCGGTCGTCCCCGAAAAATAAACCAGGGACAGATCCGACCAGCGGAGATGCGGGATACTGCCGCTGATCCGTCTATGATTTTTAACACCGCAGATTACCGGAAATGTATAGAGATATGCAGCTCATTGCTTCAGAAAGACCCCGGGAACATTTTGTTGCTGTCCCTGATGGTCCGTTCTTATGCCAACACAGGCAAACTGGATGAGGCCAGCCGCTGGGCTTCCGTCATGCTGGATAAACCCGGTGCGGACGCCGGCCATTATTATCTGGCAGCCACTGTCCATACTGAGATGGACAACCATACCGACGCTTCTTCACTATTAAAGAAAGCACTATATTTGGATCCCCGTCACCTTCCATCACATTTTCTGATGGGCAGGGTGGCGGTAAAACTCGGAAAACCGGATCTGTCGAAAAGGCATTTTATCAATGCGCTTGATCTGCTGGATCAATATCAGGAGGAGGAACCGGTTCCGCAGGCAGATGGACTCAATGCAGGAAGGATGAGGGAAATGATCAGAAAAAGTATTGCAATGCTGTAATTTCTAGAGTTGATGATGGATGGCCGCACCGGATGAAATATTGAAACAAAGAGCAGCAATCATAGCCTCACCGCGAAAGGATCGTGAGCATGATTTCCGCAGAAAATTGTTTGTCGAGTTTGCTTTGCTGCCTGAACGGTATGCCATTCCTGCCGAAATTGTTCCGGAGGTCACTGTGCTGACAGGATTTACTCCGTTGCCCGGTACCCCGTCCTTTGTCCTCGGTGTTATCAATATCCGGGGCAGGATACTCTCTGTTATCAGTCTGAAAGAGTTTCTCCGATTACCTTTTCAGGGGATATCTGAAATGAACAAGGTCATCGTCATTGATTATAAAGGACTGGAGTTTGGCATCCTCGCTGATTCGGTCACCGGGCTCAGGGAACTCGGCGAGCAGGAAATTTTACCGCCGCCTGCCCATCTGACCGGGATATTCGGCAGCCATATTGCTGGTGTCACCCATGATGGGTTAGTCGTTCTGGAGCCATCATCCATTCTTTCCGGAGAACATCTTATCGTAAATATGAAATAATTGTGAAATTCACTAAAACAAATTATTATGGATAAAAACCGGAATATATCATCCCGGGCCAAGGTGATCGTTGGAATGACCATCATTGTGCTGGCTACCCTTATTATGAACATCATGGCCTACCGGAACGTGAATACCATTGAAATCGCTCAAATCCGGATCATTGCCTCTCTGAATACGATCAATCAGCTAACACAGCTCAGGTCAGATGAAAACAGGGTCAGGGCCCTGATACTGGAATTAGCCATTGCAGAGGAGAATGCCCGCAAGGAGGAGATACTGGTATCCCTGAAGGAGAGAATGAAAAACAAATCCGGCAGAGTGGATTCGATCAAGGAGATGCTTTCTTCGGATCCTATCCTGTCCGAAAAATTCCGTCCGTTGGTAGGTCGGATCAGTCAACTTGATGAAATCAGGATGAAGACGGTGACCATGATGGGTGAAAACAAAAAGAAGGAAGCCATCTGGGAAGCTACCCACGAAAATTTGAAGATCTATTCCGGAATCCGGGAAGAGTTGCTGTCCATTGAAAAAATGCTGGACCAACAGACCAGGGTTGCTGCCGAAATGAGTATATCAAGGATGGAACGCTCGCTCGTGACCCTGTTTATTGCCGGCCTGGTCATTTTTATTGTATCCGTCATTTTTGTGGTCCGTATCATGAGACTTCTTTCCAATATCTCCTCCAAATTAAAGAACGGGGTTAATGTGCTGGGAACGTCAAGTGCCGAAATTCTTACCACCGTCACGGAGGTTTCTACCGGCGCTACCGAGACGGCAACTGCCGTGTCAGAAACGACCACCACCATCGAAGAGATTCGCCAGACCTCACTGCTTGCCACCCAAAGGGCCCAGCAGGTGCTGGATATTTCCAACCAGGCTTCGGTAAACGCCGAAAATGGAAAAGAGAGTGTGAATCAGACCATCCAGGGAATGAAAAAAATCAGGGAGCAAATGGACCTCATTGCTGATAGTGTGGTCAGGCTATCGGATCAAAACAGGTCGATCGGTGAGATTACCGGTTCGGTAAACGATATTGCCGACCAGTCAAACCTTTTGGCTGTAAATGCTGCTATCGAGGCTGCCAAGGCGGGGGAACACGGCAGGGGATTTGCCGTTGTAGCCCAGGAGATCCGTAATTTATCGGAACAATCCAAACTGGCGACAGCGCAGGTTAAGGCTATCCTGAATGAGAGTCAGAGAGGTAGAAACCAAGCGGGGAGAGCTACCGAGCAAGGAGCCAAAGCGGTGGAGGTTGGACACCAGAGGGCGCTCAGCAGTGGCGAGACTATCGACCATCTTGCCGAAAATGTGGATGAGGCCGTACAGGCGGTAATCCAGATATCCAACTCCAGTCAGCAACAAATGGCCGGAATGGATCAGATAGTACCGGCAATGGAAAACATCAAACAAGCGAGTGATCAGAATGTCAACGGCATTCGTCAGACCCAACTCGCAGCTCAGAACCTTCACGAGGTGGGGCAGAATCTCAAGAAGATAATTGAACAGTACAACTTGTAAAGGTTATGGCCAAAAGCCCGGATGAGTTTCAGAAAGAGTTACTGGCCGATTTTTTACTGGAGGCAGCAGAGCATCTTCAGGCGATTGTCGATGGTTTGCTGATTCTGGAAAAGAATCCGGGCGATTCGGTAGCACAGGGTCACCTGGAAAATATTTTCCGTGATGTCCATAGCCTGAAGGGTGCCAGCCGGGCCGTCAATCTTCCTGGTATTGAAAGAGTATGCCAAACCATTGAAAGTGTCTTTCACGCGGTCAGACAGGGATCATTGGCCCTTACTGCCTCAGCCTATGAAATTTTATTTCAGTCGGTTGACCTGCTCCAGACCATGGTTGCCGAAATTGGTTCAGGATCGCCCAAAAGCGCTGATACAGATGTACTGCCGATGGTCAGAAGATTGGAAGCGATACTGACAGAACCCAGGCAGGTGATCCTTCCGCCCATGCCCGGATTTCACAAAGATAATCCCCGGGGGGAAGAAGCAGGAAGGAAAGAGGAGTTGTCTGCCATCCCTTTGAGTGAACCCCGAATGGTCAGGGATACCGTCAGGATCCCGGTGACCAAACTCGACCACCTCTTGCTGGGCGCTGAAGAGTTCCTGACACTTAAATCTGTGCTGAAATATCAGATCAATGAACTTAACGCCATCACCAGCCTTCATGATGGTAAAATGCTCCGCGATTTCGAGAATATCCATCGTCAGATGTCCAGAATGGTGGATGACCTGCTGATTAATATCCGCCAGACTTTGCTTTTGCCATTTTCGGATATCCTGGGAACCGTACCCCGATTGGTCCGCGATCTTGCAAAGGAGTTCGGGAAAGAGATTGTACTTACCGTCAAAGGAGCTGACACTGAAATTGACCGGAGAATTCTCGAGGAACTCAAGGACCCCCTGATCCACCTGATCCGCAATTGTGTGGATCATGGCATTGAACCTGTGGCTCAGCGCCTGCAGACAGGAAAAGGATCGGCCGGAAACCTAACGATCACCATCGTTCAGGAACCGGGCAACAAGGTGATCCTGGTGATCAGTGATGACGGAGCCGGAATCAGCACGGAAGCCCTCCTGAAATCAGCCATCAGGGCCGGGGCGGTTACCAGTGAAGAGGCAGCCGGAATGAGCCGTGAAGAGATACTTCCGCTGATCTTTAAATCGGGGATTTCCACCAGCCCTTTCATTACGGATATTTCTGGCAGGGGTTTAGGGATGGCAATTGTAGCCTCCAAAGTGAGCCTCCTCGGTGGTTCCATTCGGGTCGCTTCCCAGTCTGGCAGCGGTACCCGTTTTGAAATTTCACTTCCGGTGACGCTTGCTACCTTCAGAGGAGTCATGGTTCGAACCGGAACCTCCTTTTTCCTGATGCCCGTCGGCGCGGTGATCAGTGCCGTAAGGATTCTTAAAGATAAAGTCAGAAGCGCCAAAGGGAAAAGTTTTATCTTCCGTCAGGGTGAAAACCTCGCGGTTGCAAGGTTATCCGATCTGCTTGGCATCAGGGAAGCCAGGGGGAATGAAAAAGATGTGAAAATGCTGCAACTTCTGATTGTGCAGCTCGCCCGGAAAAATTTCGGACTGGTGGTTGATGAAATTTCAGGAGAGGAAGAGGGAATAGTTAAAGGATTGGGAAACCAACTTGTCCATGTAAAACATATTTCCGGGGCATTGATTCTCGGCAGCGGGATCATTGTCCCGATCCTGAATCCGGAAGAGTTAGGGGAGACCTTGCTCCAAACAACTGCCAGCCCTGTTATCCGGGCTGGTGAAACCGAAACCGCAACAGAACAGACGCCTCCGGCAAAGATACTTATCGCCGAGGACAGCATCACCTTAAGGTCACTGCTCCGTAACATCATCGAATCGGAGGGATACGAAGTAGGTACTGCGGTGGACGGTCAGGACGCCTGTCAGAAGTTGGGCGAGGGTGGTTACCATCTGCTGGTGTCTGATGTGGAGATGCCCCGGATGAACGGATTTGCCCTCACTGAAAAGATCAGGGCCGACAGCAAATTGTCAGATTTGCCGGTCATCCTGGTTACCGCCCTTGATTCGCCTGTCGATCGTCAAAGGGGAATGGAAGTAGGGGCAGATGCATATATTGTAAAAGGGAATTTCGAGCAAAGTAACTTGTTGGATACAATCAAAAGACTTATTTGATGATAGATGGGAAAATCCGGGTGCTTATTGTAGAGGATTCCGCAGTCAACCAGAAACTGCTTAATTCGTTATTGAATAACGATCCTCGTTTTGAAATTACCGGGATTGCGGTTAACGGGAAACAGGCCATCGAAATGGTGGAAAAGGACAGGCCGGATGTGGTCAGCATGGATCTTTTCATGCCGGTTATGGACGGTGTGCAGGCCACGACCATCATAATGCAGCACTTTCCGGTACCTATTGTCATTGTCAGCAGTTTTTATAACCCGTCTGAGATTCAGATGTCATTCAGGATCCTGCAGGCCGGCGCACTGGCCATTCTTCCGAAACCTTACGGCCCGGGCCATCCTCAGTTTGAAGAAACTTCCAGAAAATACCGGAATACGCTCAAAATGCTTTCAGACGTAAGGGTTTCTCCGTTGCGCAGAACCCCAAATTCGTCAGGTAAAGCGCTGGGGCCCCGCCCAGAAAAACCTGAGATCAGACCAGTCGGTAATCTGGAAGCAACGTCATCTGTCAAATCCACAGGGCCATTTGAAGTGTTGGCCATCGGAGCCTCTGCCGGAGGGCCTCAGGCGGCATCGTTGCTGTTGAGCCTTTTACCATCATCTCTGCGTTTTCCGGTCATGATGGTACAGCATATCGATCGCAATTTTGCCGATGGTTATGCCGCATGGCTTGCCGGGCTGACCTCATTACCGGTTCACGTTGCCGTCCATGGTCAGGAAATGGTTCCCGGGCATGTTTACCTGCCTCCGGGAGATACGCACATCGGCCTGATCCGAAAAGGGATCCTCTCCCTCTCAGGGAGCCCTCCGGAAAAAGGGCACCGGCCTGCAGTCTCTTTCCTGTTGCGGAATATCCTGCATGTTTATGGTAAACAGACCATCGCGGTGATGTTATCAGGTATGGGATCCGACGGGGCTGTCGAAATGAAAATGCTGCATAGTGAAGGGGCCCTCACCATTGCCCAGGATATGTCTTCATCCCTGGTACATGGTATGCCGGGCGAAACGATCAGATTGGGTGGGGCCGGAATGATAGGTAATCCGGAAGAAATAGCCGCTGAAATCATAAGAATTAATAGTCAAAAAAAATAGATATGTCCGAATTTCAGGCAGTATTGGAGAAAGATGAATACATCCTCGCAGTGGAGGATTCGATGGTGCAGGCACGGATGCTGAGAAATTTCCTCGACAATCATGGTCTGGCCAACAAAATGTGTCCGAACGCCGAAGAGGCGATTCAGTGTGCCGAGGACAACCCCCCGGTTCTGGTGATCAGCGATATTGTGATGCCCGGAAAAGATGGCTACCAGTTGTGTGCCATGTTGAAATCCCATCCCTTGCTGAAAAAAGTT
>CAYLVY010000104.1:0-1946 GCA_964387205.1 uncultured Draconibacterium sp. | reverse complement strand
CCGCTTGATATTATCAAAGGGTTACAGGCGGGAGCCGATAATTTTATCACCAAGCCATACCAGGAACAGGAACTCTATTCACGCATTACCGATCTGCTGGTTAACCGGAGCCTGAAAAGTCCGGCTGCTGAAGGGGAGGTGACGGAGGTGGTGTTCCGGGGCGAACGGTATTCTTTTCGATCGGATCAGCGTCAGATTCTGAATCTTCTGTTGTCTGTATATGAAGCGGCTATCCAGCGGAACGAGCAGTTAATAGCCACACAGCGGGAACTGGAAACATCCAACGAAAACCTCAAGGCAGCTAACCAGGAACTGGAAGCTTTTTCCTATACAGTATCCCATGACCTCCGATCCCCGTTGAATGTGGTAGCAGGATATGTCCAACTGATGATGGAGGAATATAATGATGTATTGCAGCCGGAAGGAAGAGAATACCTCGACCGGATATTGAATTCCACTTTTGCCATGTCCAGGCTGATAGAAGACCTGCTCAATTTCTCCAGGTCAGCCAGACTGGCTCTCTCTCCGGTTGCCACCGATCTGAGTGCAATGGCGAGAGAGATCATCGGCGAATACCGGATGCGGGATCCGGGTTTCAGGGCCGAGGTCATGATTCAGCCGGGGATAACGGCCAATGCCGATCGTGGTCTGATCCATGTTGCCCTGACCAATCTCCTCGGAAATGCAGTGAAATACAGCAGTAAGGAATCAAATCCTGTCATAATCTTTGATTGTCTGAAGAATGAAAGCGGTATCATTTATTATGTCAGGGATAATGGTGCCGGATTTGACATGGCGAAAGCCGATAAACTCTTCAGCCCTTTTCAAAGACTCCATTCAAGCCATGAATTTCAGGGAACAGGTGTCGGACTGGCAACGGTGAAGAGAATCATCGAACGTCACGGGGGCAGGATATGGGCCAATTCAAAACCCGGCGAGGGTAGTTCCTTCTTCTTTACCCTTGGGACTTAAAAAGGGCCACAGCTTTTGGCCGCGACCCTTTACCGGGAGCATGATCCTGGATGTGTTTTCTCCAGAAATCGCATCAAAAACCAAGGAGAGTGTTTGGAGAATGCAAAACCCCTTGAACGAATATGAACGATACGCAAATTTACCACCATGGTACAAACGGCGCAATTGCGGAAACCCGTTTTTTTTTCTGCGGAAAACCATATACTGTCTCCGGAATCCGATTACAACCTGATCACCTTTTCTGATCAAATAAATGGTACATTTGTGCGTTTACACCCATAAATCAGTTCTATTACCCTGTTATGACAGATAAATTCCGAAAATACCGCTTCTGGTTTCTTGTTTTTTCTGTACTGGTATGGCTTCCTTCCTGCCTTCCTGAGCAGAAACTTGCTAAAAGTTTTATTCAGTCAAGGCAGGTATTTAATCTGATGGTTACATCACCCGGAATAGTTCACAAATTCAACCATAAAGGTGAGACGATCAAGGAATTCAGTTCAATGGACAGCCTGGAACGCGAAAGGGCCTTATGGTATGGCAGTCAATTTATCCGGTATGTCAGTGACAGTATCCTGCTCGAAAACTACATGAATGCTTTCATTGACGAGCTAAGGCTGCTGGGAATGAATGTTTTCCTCGAAACCACCGCCGATTCTTTCAATACCTCGCATCCTCAATCCTACATGGTCAACCTTGCACAGATCCAATTGGACGAATATATTTATCCGCTACAGGATGAAGTGGAATATTACGACTCGGTTTATGTTAAAAACATCAATATCAATGCAGTAGACTTCAGCTGCTGGATCGACCTGAACAAAGCAGGGATACCCAATCCAAGGACGACGGTACTGTATGCCACCAGCACCGCCTATGATGCTTTTGACGGGAGGTTCTATGCAGATCCTTTTTCAGGGCAAGTTCGCTATCGCTATTCCATTGACACCCTCAAGGTGGAGGAGTTACACGAACTA
>CAYLVY010000103.1:0-12794 GCA_964387205.1 uncultured Draconibacterium sp. | reverse complement strand
ATCAGCCGCGATTCCGTTTTCGTGGCCACTGATACCGGTGCTTGTGTACCACTCATCGCCAACACGCCGGCCACCTCCACATACTTCACCGGCGAAATTGGAAAAACCTACCATTTCATCTGCATTGCCGAGGACCTGGCCGGTAATTCCGAGATTCAGGCTCCGGTGGCGGAGACCTCCACCTACATCGATGTGCTTTGCTTCGACCGGTATTTTCCTGACCATGATAATGACGGCTATGGCGACGGAGGGTACCCGAGTCACGCCTGTACGCAGCCGGTAGGGTATGTGGTTGATTCGACCGACTGCAACGACCGGAACAACACCATCCATCCCGGAGCAACGGAACTGTGCAATTTCCTGGATGATGATTGCGATGGAGAGATTGATGAAGACCGGTTACCTGTCAGCGTTTCGGTATCTGCATCGGCAAACCCGGTCAGTGCCGGGGTGCAGGTTACTTTTACCACTGCCCCAGTCAACGGCGGGGCCAATCCAACCTACCAGTGGGATGTTAATGGCAACGTGGTACCGGCCGCCACCGGCAATACTTATACCTACATGCCTTCCAATAAGGATACGGTTCGCTGTACCATGACTTCCGATGAAGGCTGTACGACCGGTAATCCGGCATCGGGCATGGTGGTGATGACCGTCACCAGCAACATCCCGATGACCCTGACCATCCTCTCCACCACACTTGGATCCGGCGTCACACGCTGTTACAACGCTACCAACAACATCAATGTGGCGTATAACAATGGCTCCTTTGTAGTGGATTCGGGGGCGCAGGTCACGATTATTGCCGGGAAAAGGATCAATTTCTACCCAGGCACTATCGTTCGTCCGGGTAGTTATCTCCATGCTTATATTGCTCCTTCCGGCCCCTGGTGCTCGTCATCCAAGTCAACCGACCCGGACGAAAATGAGCATGAAGATATCCATGCTGACCAGATGGCCGGTTCTCAACCCTTCAGCCTCTTTCCCAACCCGACCCGCGGAACATTCACCCTGAGGTGGAAAGGAGCAGCGGAGCCGGGCGAAATGCAGGTGGACATTTTCAACACGCAGGGAAGCAAGGTGATATCAGTCAGGATGGAAAGCACCGCCTCGTCAGATTTTTCGCTGGAGGGACTTCCCCGTGGGCTGTACTTTGTAAAAGTGGTAACTGCCGGATATTCCGGGATCGGGAAGATCATCAGGCAATAAATAACGACCCGGCACCAGTGGGTAATGGCGCTTCAACAGACCTTCCGGGTTTTGGAAACCTGGGAGGTCTGAGGGTGTCCCATAAGGGTGTCCTCCCGGAACACCCTCTGATGCGCTCCTTCAGATCATCATTTTACAAAATGACAACCCAAGTTCCACAGGGAGGATATATTGCAGCTCCGGACAATGGAGTGAAAAACTGAGACCTGATCCTTTTGACCCTCAATCCCGTCACGATCAGGGATGGTGCAGTTCATCCGCTCTTCTTTTAAAAGTTCCTGGTTATCGGAGATTTTTTTTGCTATGTCAGTTTGGCAGGTGTTGGGGTTTATTTATCTTTACAAAAATTTAACACTACTATGATGACGACTGATGCCGCAATATCCCGGATCCGGCCCCTGGATCTCCACTGGGAAGTGAAAAATCCGTTTTTATTTTGTGCACATCACCGCGATTTGTATCCGGCCGGCAATGAATGGTGTGGGCCTGCACCCTCCCTGATTGGGCGTAATATCGGCCAGGATTTCACCCTCAAAGATGGCTGGCGCATGTACCATGGTTCGACCATCCCGGGGTTCCCCTCCCACCCTCACCGTGGATTTGAAACCGTGACCATTGTCATGGAGGGATTCGTGGACCATTCTGATTCCCACGGTCAATCGGGCCGCTATGGCGCGGGCGATGTCCAGTGGATGACCGCCGGTGCCGGTTTGCAACATTGCGAGATGTTCCCGCTTCTGCGGCGCGACCAGGGAAATCCGCTTGAATTGTTTCAGGTCTGGATCAACCTGCCCCGGGACAGAAAATTTGCACAGCCCTGGTTCAGGATGTTCTGGAAAGAGCAGATACCGGTATTTACCCATAGCGATATCCAAGGCATGCAAACTATGGTCAACCTCATCGCCGGCTCCCTCGGCCCGCTTTCAGCCCTCCCCCCGGGCCCCGATTCATGGGCGGCTGAACCCGAAAACGAAGTGGCCATCTGGACTATCCGTATGGAAGCAAATGCTGTCTGGAGCCTCCCGACCGCTTCGGCAGAAGCCTCCAGGACCCTCTATTTTTATCGTGGAGACCTGATGGAAGCTGGCGCTGTTATGATCCCTGAAAGACACTCCTTTGAGGTGCAACCCGACCAAATTCTTACCCTGCGCAATGGCAATAAGGAAGCTTTGCTGGTCATGCTGCAGGGAAAGCCAATCCAGGAACCTGTTGTACAGTATGGCCCTTTTGTTATGAATACCGATGCAGAGATCAGGGAAGCATTTGCCGATTTCCGTGCCACCGGATTTGGAGGCTGGCCATGGGAGACCGACGATCATATCCATCCCGGCGATGCCGGCAGGTTTGCCAGTTACCGCGACGGGACTGTAGAAAAACCCGAAGGCCTCTTTAGCTAACGCCAGCCGCCGCCCAGCGCTTTGTACAGCCCTGCCAGGGCCGTAATTTCATTGGTTCTGGAACGTGAAAGGTTGATCTGGGACTCAAACAGCATCGACTGTGCATTGATCACATCCAGAAAACTGGCGTATCCGGCCCGGTAAAGCTGGTCCGACAGCTCATAGGCAGTTTTTGCAGCCTGATAGGTTATCTCATCGCTGCTGACCACCTCATTCATTTTTTGAACTTTCAGCAAGGCCCCCGACACCTCCTGCAGGGCATTGAGAATGGTTTTCCGGTAGTTTTCCAGCATTTGCTCTTTCTGGGCAATGGTCAGCTTTACATTCGCCCGAAGTTTCCCGCCCTGAAAAACCGGGGCAACCAGGTTGCCAACGGCACTATAGATCATCTCTGCCGGCATAAAGGCTGAACCCAGGTTCCCCGAGAGGCTGAGGGAAGGGAGCATCATAGCCCTGGCCGCTCCGATATTGGCATTGGCCGCAACCAGCGACTGTTCCGCCATGATGATATCAGGGCGCCGGGTGATCAGTCCGGATGGGATTCCCGGGGTGATCAGCGCCGGCGGGTTCAGTTGTTCCGTAATTGCTTTTCCCCGCGGGATATCATGAGGTTCCTCCCCCAGCAGGGTGCACAGAAAATTCTCCTCGATGCCCGTTTCCATCTCCAGACGCGGAATTTCACTGCGCGCCAGTGCCAGTTCCGCCTCCGCCTGCGCCACTACCAAACCCGAAGCATTCCCGGCGATCAGCTTTGCCCTGACCAGTTCCAGCGACTTCTCCCTGATCCTTATGTTCTCCCCGGTAATCGTCATCTCATTATCGTATTCCAGCAAACGGATGTAAGATTGCACCACTTCGTTGATCATGGTGAGCCGTACCGATTGCCTGTATGCTTCCTGGGATAATAAATTTGCCCTGGCGGCCTCTTTGCTTCGACGCAATTTTCCCCACAGGTCTATCTCCCAGCTCATTGTGCCGGCAGCCTCCAGAAAACCATACTCTGAGTGGCCACCTCCGTTGGGTACTGCAGACCGCATCCACCCTCCGCTACCTGAAACCCCGACCTGTGGCCACAAATCCCCCCTCCGGCTCCTGAAATTGGCCCGTGCTTCCTCCACCCGCGCGGCCGCGATCAACAAATCGGGATTTTTATCGAGGGTTCGCTTTACAAGATTTTGCAAAACAGTATCCCTGAAAAGGGTGACCCATTCAAGATCAGCCATGGAAAGGCTATCGGTGCTGTTTGAGAAGCGGAAAGTGGCTCCACCGGCAACGGCTGGACGCTTGTAGTCAGGCCCGATTTTACAACCGGTCAGGAATGACGTGGTCAATATCATCACCCCGGCAATCAGGAGGGTTCCCGGCACCTTAGCACCTTTGCCCTTCATCCTGTTTTCCAGTCTCTGAAATGCAACATAAAGGGCCGGAGTAACCAGCACGCCACAGATCGTTGCGAAGAGCATGCCTCCGAAAACCGAAGTGCCAAGGGCATGACGGCTGGCAGCGCCTGCACCGGCCGCTGTCATTAAAGGCACCACCCCGAGGATAAAGGCAAACGAGGTCATCAGAATGGGACGAAAACGCAGTTTGGCACCCTCAAGCGCCGCTTCGGCAAGGGGATGACCAGCATCGTGTTTCTGTTTGGCGAATTCAACGATCAGGATAGCGTTCTTCGCAACCAGTCCGATCAGCATGATCAATCCGATCTGGGCGTAAATATTGTTCTGCAATCCCCTGAGCCATTGCAGCCCCAGGGCACCGAAAACCCCGAAGGGGATCGCCAGCAAAACCGGTATGGGCAACAGCCAGCTTTCATATTTCGCGGCGAGCAGAAAATAGACGAAAATAAAACAGAGGGCAAAGATAAAAGGGGCCTGGCCACCGGAGATGATCTCCTCCCGGGTCATCCCCGAATACTCATATCCAAACCCATACGGCAAAACTTCCGACGTGATCTCTTTTACCGCCGCGATGGCTTCACCGGTAGAATATCCGGGCGGGATGCCAATGGTGAAATCGGCAGAACTGAACAGGTTGAACCGTTTCACAACTTCCGGGCCCTGGATCAACTCAGCATCCATCAGGGTCCCGAGGGGAATCATCTTTCCGCTGTTGCTTCTGACGTGCACCCTGGCAATGTCCTCCTTGTTCGCCCTGTAAATGGCGTCGGCCTGTACGATCACCCGGTACGATTTTCCAAACTGGTTGAAATCGTTGACATAAGTGCTGCCAAAAAGAGTCTGAAGGGACTGATAGATAGAA
Source organism: uncultured Draconibacterium sp. (assembly GCA_964387205.1). GTDB lineage: Bacteria > Bacteroidota > Bacteroidia > Bacteroidales > FEN-979 > CAIVAT01. The sequence continues at coordinate 7,926 of CAYLVY010000103.1, read as the reverse complement.
CCCACCGGAACATCCATCATTCGCGCTTTCTCTTTGTCGACCGTCAGCTTGAATTGTGGAATGTCGTTGCGGAAGGAGCTGAATACCGAAGAAAACTCCTTTCGTCCCTGAGTAGCCTGGTAAAACCCGGCAATTACTTCTCCGAATTTTTCGCGGCCGGCACCGGATTTGTCCTCCAGTTGAAGTTCGAGCCCTCCGGTCTTACCCAGTCCCGAAATGGCCGGTGCATTAAAGGCCATACAGATCCCACCGGGAATATGGTTCATCTGTGCCTGCAATTTCCGGATGATCATCCCGGCATGTAACTCTTCGCCAGCCCTCTCCGACCAGGGTTTCAGTTTGACGAAACACATGGCGTTGGTGGTGCTGACGGTATTGTCGAGAATGGAGTACCCCGGGATCATGGTATACGATTCCACCCCTTCCAGCTTTGCCAGCATCCCCTCCACCTGATCAGCCACCACATCGGTTTTTTCCAATGAATATGCTTTGGGAGTATTGATATTGACAAAGAAGTAACCCTGATCCTCGGAAGGGAGAAAACCCGATGGTAAAAACCTCATCACGAAAACCATCAGCACGCAGATGAGCGCCAGAAAGAGCACGGGGCGGGAGAGGTGGTGCGTGAAGTTGGTGACCACTGCCATGTAGCCATGGGTCGTCCTGTCAAATCCCTTGTCGAAAGCTTTGAAAAACCTCCCCAGCAAACCTTTTTTATCCTGTTTTGGTTTGAGGAGCATCACGCAAAGGGGAGGGGTCAGGGTAAGGGCAAGAACCGCGGAGATGAGGATTGAGGCGATCAGGGTAAGGGCAAACTGTTTATACATCACCCCGGTGGTGCCGCCAAGAAATGAAACAGGGATAAAAACGGCACATAAAACCATGGTAATGGTAATGATGGCAGGAGTGATCTCATGCATGGTATGCCGCGTGGCTTCCAGCGGAGAGAGCTTCTCGTTGTCAATCTTCTCCTGTACCGCCTCCAATACAACGATGGCATCATCAACCACAATCCCGATGGCCAACACTAAGGCAAACAATGTAAGCATGTTGATGGAGAATCCCATAAAAGAAAATGCCGCCAGGGCGCCAACCAGGGATACAGGCACCGTAATGGCCGGTATCAGTGTGGCCCTCCAATCCTGTAAAAAGATGAATACCACGATAAAAACCAGGATAAAAGCTTCGAGCAGGGTATGCATTACCTCCTCGATGGATGCGGTGACAAATTCCACGGTATCGAGTCCCTTCTCATAGGTGATCCCGGTCGGGAACTCCCTGGCCAGCTCTTCCATGGTTTTATCGAGCTCCTTTCGAACCTGCACGGCATTGGATCCCGGCGACTGATAGACGGCGATTACGGGGGCCGGTTTGCCGTTGAACCTCCCGTATGCATCGTAACTCTTCAAACCGAGTTCGATCCTCGCGATGTCGCTCATCCTGATAAGCGACCCATCCCGACTGGCCTTGACGATAATGCGGCCAAATTCCTCCACACTGGCAAGCCGCCCCTGGACACGCAACATGATGGACATCTCCTGTCCTTTGGCTGCCGGCGGCTTTCCCAGCATACCCGCCGCCGCCTGAACATTCTGGTCACGAATGGCCGACTGGACATCCTGAACCGTGATACCCAATCCCGCCATTCTTTCGGGGTTCAGCCAGATCCGCATAGCATAATCATCACCACCAAAAAGCATGACATCCCCTACACCGGGAATTCGTTTTAAAACATTAACTACGTTAATATTCAAATAGTTAGACAGAAATTTCACATCATAAGAGGTGTCATGGGAAACGAGGGCATAGAGCATCAGTATGCTGGGCGACTTCTTGAGCACTGTTACCCCGCTCTGGGTCACTTCGGCCGGTAGGAGGTTCATGGCCCGCTGGGCGCGGTTCTGCACATTGACGGTCGCCATATCGGGATCTGTGCCTACTTCGAAATAGACCGTGATGTTGCACGATCCGTCGTTGGCACACTGAGAAGTCATATAGGTCATATTGTCCACACCGTTGATCTGCTCTTCGAGTGGAACAGCCACCGTTTTCTGTACATCTTCAGCATTGGCCCCCGGGTAAAATGCGCTCACCTGTATCGAAGGAGGAACCACATCGGGATATTGGCTGATGGGCAGGGTAAACATGCTGAGGATCCCGACCAGGGCTATAAGAATAGCGATGACCGATGAAAGAATGGGACGGGTTATAAAGGATTGAAGCATAATGTCGGATTTGTCTATGGGGATGGCAGGATTGGCTATTTTACATAATCGGGAGTGGAAGACACGGTTAAAGTGTCCGGAACCATCACAGGTTGTATGGTCATACCCTCACGGAATTTCTGAAATCCCTCCAGCAGGATACGATCGCCCGGCTTCAGCCCGGAATTGATGATGAAAAGGTTTCCGGATGCGCGGTTAAGGGTGATGGGCACCCGGTTGACTTTATTCTCCTGGTCAACGGCAAAGGCAAAATTCTTTCCCTGAATCTGGGTGGTGGCACTCTGCGGGATAACAATTCCCTTTTCTTCCTCATAAAGGACCAGGCTGACATTGGCGAAGTTTCCGGGTTTGATCAGACCGTCAGGATTTGGAAACACGGCCCGCATGGCAATAGTACCGGTCTGAGGGTCCACGGCGCGGTCGATAAAATCGATCTTTCCCTGATGATCATAAGGTTGATTGTCGGAAAGGGTCAGAAAAACCTTCAACAACTCCTGGTGGTTAGTGAACTCACTGGCATGTTTTCCCAGATATCTCATGATCCGGAGATAATCATTCTCATTCATCTGAAATCCTACATATATCGGATCCACAGCGCTAACAATGGTGAGCAGTGTGCTCTCCCCTTTCCCTACCAGGTTGCCCGGTCTGATATTACAGGCACCTGCCATCCCGGTGATGGGGGAGGTGATGGTCGTATAGGAGAGGTTCAGCTTCGCCTGATCGAGGTTCGCCCGCGCACTCGCCACCAGCGCCCGGTCCTGCTGTTCGCCCGTGACCGCTTTATCGTAATCGTTCTGACTGATGGCATTGGTGGACAGGAGAGGTTTCAGCCTGGCCACATCAAGTTTGGCCTTTTCCCAGGCGGCAATCCGGTTTTCGAGATCGGCCTCCGCCAGTTTAACCTGGTTCTGATATTCATCCTGCTCGATGGTGAATAGTTTCTGTCCCATGGAAACCATCGCTCCTTCGGTAAAACTCCATTCCCTGAGATAACCTGAAACGCGTGCCCGGATCTCCACCGTGGGCAAACCTTCAGCCTTTCCCACCATTTGCAGGTAAACAGGTACTGTGGTACCCCTGATCTCCATCACTTTTAAAGATGGCGGGCCGGATTCACCAGGTTTCTCGGTTTTACAGGAATACAAAATGAAAATGATCATCACAATGGTTAGCGACAACCGTGATAAAAAAGCAGAAGAGTTGAATGGCATAAAAGTTGATTTTGGGATTTCTGATGTTGCATCAAAAATACAAATTCCAATTTCAGATTTCCAAGAAATTTTAAAATCCCGGCTGCATCTTTTTTCCTAATATTGCTGAACTCTTCCGGAAAGTCCAAACCCGACCCCGAATGAAGCCCGTTATCCAACAACACCGTTTCGGAATTTCCTTTTCTGCAGGCCTGTTGCTGGCAGCCCTGATGTGGATTCTCAATCCGTTTATGCTAAACCCCTTGGGCTGTCGTGCGGTTGCCGTCGCCACCCTGATGGTGTTCTGGTGGATTACCGAAGCCCTGCCAATGCCGGTTGTGGCGCTTGTTCCCATGGTGTTGCTTCCCCTGCTGGGAATCGAGACATTGGGTGAAGTGACAAAGTCGTACAGCAATCCGGTCGTTTTTCTCTTCATGGGCGGTTTCATGATCGGCCTCGCCATCGAAAAATGGAACCTGCATAAAAGGATCGCCCTGCATATTGTAAGGTGGACCGGAACAAGCGGGAACCGGATTATTCTTGGGTTTATCATTGCTACCGGATTTATCAGCATGTGGCTGAGCAACACCGCCACCACCATGATGATGTTTCCCATCGCCCTCAGTGTGATAGCGGTGATGAAGGAACATGAAACCGAACCGTCGGGAATGGCCAATTTTTCACTGGCACTGATGCTGGTAATAGCCTACGCCAGCAATATCGGGGGCATGGCTACCATCATCGGCACTCCGCCCAATGTCGCTTTCGTGGCGTATATTGAAAACAAATACGGATACGCCATCCCCTTTGCACAATGGATATTTCTCTGCCTGCCGGTGGCGCTCATCCTGCTGGGCGCGCTCTATCTTGTCCTGACCCGTTGGCTGTATCCCAACCACATAGGAAAAAGCAGGGCAACCGGCGAGATGATCCGGGATCAGATCCGGGGGCTGGGGAGGTTGACCCGGCCTGAAAAAAGGGTACTCCTTGTGTTCATCGCTACCGCCCTGCTCTGGATTACCCGCGACCTGATCAACCAAACAGGCTGGATCAAACTGGACGACAATATGATTGCCGTAATGGGTGCACTGGCGCTGTTTGCCATTCCCAGCGGCAACCGCCAGGATGGAAAGGCGGTCATGCTGCTCCACTGGAACGATACCTCCCGACTGGCATGGGGAATCCTGTTGTTGTTTGGCGGCGGTATCGCCCTGGCGGGATCCCTGGAAAAAGTGGGTGTGATGGAGCAGATCGGCCACTGGTTAGCGGGATTCAGTCAATCGGGTACTTTTGGCTTGATATTGATGGTGGTTGTTATTTCCATCTTCCTGAGTGAACTGATGAGCAATGTAGCCCAGGTGATCGTCTTTGCCCCGGTATTGGCTGCCCTTGCCGATGCCCTCGGTATGGACCCGCTCCTGCCCGGCATTCCCATGACCCTTGCCGCCAGCGCCGCCAGTATGCTGCCCATGGGAACCCCTCCCAATGCCATCGTGTTCGGTAGCGGCTATATCCCCCTGAAAGCCATGCTCAGGGCCGGTTTTATCATGAACCTCATCAGCATCGTGGTCATCACCCTCATGGCATGGCTCCTCAAACCCCATATGGTCCCGTAACACCCCCGGTATGCACGATACAGCGTTTTTACAGTCGAAAAAAGACAGGTTGTACGTTCTCCTGATCGCCATCTTCCTGGCCAACGCCATTGTGGCCGAATTCGGAGGCGTCAAAATATTCTCCGCCGGCAAACTACTGGGTCTTGATCCCATCCGGCCGGGAGGCACCAACGCTCTTATAACCGACTTCAATGTCGGCGTCGGGGTGCTGATCTGGCCCTTCGTCTTTGTCCTTTCCGACATTATCAATGAATACTTCGGCAAACGCGGGGTGAGGCGGATCAGCTTCATCACGGCCGGGCTTATTGCCTACCTTTTCGTGGTGGTGTTCACCTGGACCAAACTCCCTCCGGCCGACTTCTGGATGGAGGTCAACGGTATCGACCCTCAGGGCAGACCATTTGACATCAACTACGCTTACGGGACTATCTTTACCCAGGGCCTCGGGATCATCGTGGGATCGATCACCGCCTTCCTCGTCAGCCAGTTGATCGATGTGCACACTTTTCATCTGATCCGAAAAATAACCGGACACCGGCTCCTTTGGCTCCGTGCAACCGGATCTACCGTCATCTCTCAACTGATCGACAGTTTCGTCATCCTTTTCATCGCATTCTATGTGCTGGGTAACTGGTCATTCTCACAGGTTATACAGGTCGGCATTATGCAGTATGCCTACAAGATACTGTTCGCCATTGCCCTGACACCGGTACTTTATCTGATCCATTATTGGATCGACCAGTACCTGGGCATCGCGAAAACCCAGGCAAAATTTACCCGGTTACGATGAAGACAGCCTGCATGATCTGGCTGCTGATGTTTCTGGTCGTCCAGACAGGGTGCAATAAAACGCCGGCTCCCCTTTCTGACAATCCATCCGGCAATACAGGAGCAGAAAGCGAAGAAATCCGCACGCCGGAAGACCTTGCCCGGAAAAGGATAGCCGTCCTGACCGGTACGGTCCATGATGCTTTCCTGGCTGCAAAATACCCGGAAGCTGTGCTCCTCCGCTTCGACCGGCCTCCGGACATGATCACCGCCCTGAAGACCCGGAAGGTGGATGCCGTCATGCTTGCCCTTGAGTCGGCCAAAGTGATCCTGAAGAACAATCACGACCTTGCCCTTCTCAGCAAAGACATGCTGGACCTGCCGCTGGGAATTGGATTCAGTAAGAACAATCCGCGACTGCGGAAGCAGTTCAACCATTTTCTGGCAACATCCAGGAGCGATGGCACCTATGACTCCGTGTACCACAAATGGTTTACCGGGGATCCGGAAACAGCCCGTACACCCTCTTTCCCTGAACCGCCGGGTGACCGGACACTGACCGTAGGGGTAGCAGTAAACGATCTGCCTTATGTGGCGTTGATCCGCGGTGAATATTCCGGGTTCGATATCGAAATAATCCGGAGGTTTGCCCATCATGCGGGCTATCGACCTGAATTTTTAGTGATGGAGTTCTCCTCTCTGGTGACAGCACTCGCGGCCGGAAAGGTGGAAATGATCGCCGACGGGATTGCCATCACGGAAGAACGCCTCCGGCAGATCGATTTCTCCGACCCCTATGTCGATTTTAAAACTGCGGTGATCATCCGAAATATTCATTTCCATGATCACCAGACCCGGCATCAGGGTTTTTTGGAACGGCTCTCCCACTCTTTTTACCAGAACATCCTCTACGAAAAACGGTATCTTCACATCCTCAGCGGGTTGTGGGTGACCATCTGCCTCTCGGTTTTATCGGCTATGTTGGGCACCCTGATCGGTGCCGGGATCTGCATGATGAACATGTCGAACTACCGGGCACTTCAAATCCCGGCCCGGTGGTATATCTCGCTGCTTCGCGGAACTCCGGTGCTGGTGCTGCTGATGGTCATCTATTACGTGGTTTTTGCTTCAATGAATATCAACCCGTTATTGGTATCGGTCATCGCCTTCGGGATGAACTTCGGCGCTTATGTTTCGGAGATTTTCCGGAGTGGTATCTCAGCCATCGACAAGGGGCAGAAAGAGGCGGCAATTGCCGCCGGTTTTACCCGGTTCCGGTCGTTCCGGTTCATCATTTTGCCACAGGCGATAAGGCACATCCTGCCGGTGTATAAGGGCGAATTCATTTCGATGATCCGGATGACCTCTGTAGTAGGTTACATTGCCGTGGAAGACCTGACCAGGGCGAGCGACATCATTCGCAGCCGTACTTTCGACGCCTTTTTCCCACTGATCATGGTAGCGATCCTTTACCTGGTGCTGGCCTGGATCATGTCATGGCTGCTCGACTCGGCTAAACCCCTCCGGTGACGAGTTTGTCACGGATGGATTTCAGTTGCCGCAACTCTTCCGGCCGCGATTTCATCGCTTTGTTGTTAACCATGAAGTTGCCCATGCTTCGCAAAGAGAGCTCCAGGACGGAATCCTTTTCATTGAGCACATTGACATAATTCCCAAACTCGCGGAGGTTCTTCTCCAGATCGGCCGACCCCTCCGATCTGTCCTTCAGGTAGAACCCCGTCAGTATGCTGATGGTGGTTCCCAGTGTTTTATTGCTGCTTCTTATGAAACGGGCGTAATCCTTGAAAACCAGCAGATGGTCAAACCCATTGGCGTTGCCGGTCATGCCTTTCTTCTCGAAGGTGCGCACCGCTGAGTCGATCTTGTTGCTCAGTTCTTCGGTATATAATGCAAAATAGATAAGGTCCTGGATCATTTCCCTGAGCCTGGCCGTATCACCGATCAATTCGCTCCGGAGTTGGAAATTCTGCTCTGTCAGAGGGGTTTTTTGATTTTTCCCGGCAACGCTGAATGTTCCGGATGTCATATCTTTCATCGCTTCCGGGAAAAACGGTTTGGCGGTATGTTTTTGTTGCCGATTTCGAAGCACTGTCCTGTCAAGTT
>CAYLVY010000102.1:4559-12908 GCA_964387205.1 uncultured Draconibacterium sp. | reverse complement strand
ATTCTTCGGTTGTCAGAACTAATGTGGACGGAGCGGCTTACCTGTGGAACGGGACAACCTATGTGGCCAAAGCACCGGAAGACAATTATCAGGTTCAATCGGCCCAGGGCTTCTTTGTACACGCCAGTGCCTCCGGAGCCTCTCTGCTGATCCCCAATTCAAACAGGGTCCACTCTACAGGAGCCTATCTGAAAAATTCCTCTTCCAATCGTATCGATCTTGTTGTGAATGGAAATGACCTCAGCGATGAAACTTCCGTCAGGTTTAATACCGATGCGACCAATAGTTTCGACAGCGACTTTGATGCCTATAAATTAATGGGTGTTTATTATTGTCCTCAGGTTTATTCCATGTTACCTGATCTGAACCTGGCAATCAACTCCCTCCCGAGCCCTGATGATCATCCGGTGGTTGCCATCGGCTTCAAAACGGGAGTCAGCGGCACCTATACGATCAATGCCACCGGAATGGAGACATTTTTACCCGGTACCGAGTTATACCTTACCGATCTCTTTACCGGCAGTGTACAGAACCTGAATTCCAACCCTTCCTATACATTCCAGGCATCTGTGAACTCACCCGAGCACCGTTTCAACCTCCATTTCGGTCCGGTTGGTCTGGGAGAAAACGGAACACAGGCCAGGGTCAGATTGTATTCGGGAGAATCGGCAGTATATGCCCAGGTGCCCGAAGGGAACAACGGATTAATTTCCATATTTGACCTGCTGGGTAAAGAGATTTACCGCCAGGCAGCCGTTCCGGGTACCTTGAACGAGATCTCAGGATTGAACCTCCAGGGGCTTTACATCGTGAAATTCTCCGGCAGCAATGGTTCCAGTGCCGCTGAAAAGGTATTTATCCGATAGAAATCATTATTCACTGTTTTGACGAAATAAAATTCAGATATGAAAAAACTAAGATTGTTTTTCGCCCTGTTCTCGCTGTTTGTTCTACCTTTCTTTACTATTGCAGATAATCCGGGCCCACCACCCCCTCCGGGCGGCGGCGGTCCGGGCGGTGGTGGCACCCCCGTTGGCGCCCCGATCGACGGCGGTATTGGCATACTTCTTGCCCTTGGCCTGGGATACGGCGGGGTAAAATTATATCAGCTTAAAAAAGAGAAAACTCACCACGATGAATAATGATCGGGAAATGAAGTGGATTTCCCTCCCGGCCTAAGCATTCCGGAGAAAACTTTGACTGATATTAAAGCATGACCTTATTATCCAATGATAATAAGGTCATTGTATAAGACAAATTTAAACTTAAACCAATGAAACATCTATTTTCTGCAATTCTATTGATTCTGATCGGTTTCCCGGTCTTTTCACAACCAGTTTCTGCCGACAAAGTTCCGAAGGATGTCATGGACCGTTTACATCATGCATTCCCGCAATCGATGGATATCCCGGTCACCTGGGTTAAAGAGAAAGGAGATTACAAGGCCAGTCTGACCATTATGGATTCCCCCGCCTTTGTAGTGATCGATTCAACCGGAAAACAAAAGAGACTGGAAAGAAAGATCAATCCTGTGTATCTGCCGGATGGTGCGAAAATCCATCTCAAGAAAATTGACCCAAAACATGAAGTCATCAGCGTCATGAAGATCGTGGATGATAAAGACAGGGTCACTTACAAAGCTACTGCCAAAATTATTACCTCCTACACTTTTGATGCAGATGGTAAGGTGATGCCGGCCAAATAGGTTCTTTCCTTTTATTGAATGTTGCTGACAAGTTCAGGTGAACCGCCGAGTTCCCTGAACTTGTTTGCATAATAGCGCGCCGAATCCGGAAGGTTCCGGTCATGAAAATAGTACAACGCCAGGCTCCCGTAAGGGTCTTTCAGTGACGGGTCTGAAGCAACGGAGCGCTTCCACATATTGGCGGCAGCTTCTTTACTGCCGCTGCTGATAAGAAATATTCCCATGTTAAAAGCTGCAACAGCATTATCAGGGTCATTATCGAGCGCAAGTTTGACCCGCTCTATGGCTTCCTGAATTTTTTGGTTCCTGAAAAGGTCCAGCGACGATTCGATGCAGAAAAGCACAAAGTTATCCCTGGCTTCCTGATCCGAATATCCCTTGGTGAAGGAAGAGCGGAAATAGCGGAAGGCCTTTTCATAATCTTTGTATTCGGTGAAATAGATCATAGCAAGCTGATAGTGAAAATTTGGATAGGAACTGATGCTGTCGGCACGCAACAGGGCTTTCTCATAAGCCGGAAAATCCTTTTGCCGGAAATAGTATCGCCCATAGTAATAGTGAAACCAGGAGCGCCCGGGAGCTCGCTGTATCGATGCATTCCAGAAGGAATGGGCGTCTTTATAAAGAGGTTTCTGAATCATGTCCAGTGCAATGAACACTACGACAATCCCAGCCAGGATTCCAGTAAAGGTTTTGTTTTTCCAATTCACCTTACCCTCCGGTAACAAAGCCGCCAGGGCGATCAGAAAGCCGATGGCAGGCAGATAGATCCTGTGGAGCAGGTATTCAAAGTTGTCGTTGGCAGAACTGAGCCTGACGAACATATTGGGAGCCGAAAAAAGTAAAAACCATGCCATACCAAAGAGGATCAGCCTGATGTGCCGGTTTTTCCTGTTTCTGTAGATCAGCCATACCAGCGTGATGATTATCAGCGAGCCGGTTAGTGTCAAAAACAGAGAAAAGGAGGGGGTGACCTGCAAATTGACGGGGATAAAAAGGTTGGCAGCGGATTCAGGAATGAAGGGAAGGTTTTTGATCACGGAATGCAAACCCCTTTGATTGTCAGGACGATGGTCGATGGTTATATACCGGAGATAGTACCATAAGGTTGCCGTCAGCAACCATCCGCCATAGAGGATAAACTTTCTGGTGTCGAAAAGCTTTTCCTTTTTTAAAAAAAGAAAAAGGACAAAAGCAACAGGAAGGATGACTCCGGACTCTTTGCTGAAGGCAGCCCCGGCATATGTAATTATGTGCAACAGGATTAACCCCGATGAGCGGGTTTCCAGAAACCTGATAAAACAGATAAATGACAGGATCGCGAAAAGTGTCACCAGCAAATCTCCTCTGGCGGGGATCCACATAATGGCATGTCCCATTACCGGATGCAAGGCAAACACCATTGTCCCTGAAAAGGCGGTCAGTGGGTTTAATCCCAGGAGTTTCAACAATCGGTGGAGGCAGAGCACGACCAGGATGTGCAGAAGGAGGCCAGAAAAGTGGTAAAAAGCCACTGAACCGCCACCGATGACCGTTTCGATAATAAAGGAAACATTCATCATGGGCCGGTAATAGGGGCTTACATTGGCAAAAAATGCGTCCGTCCTGAACGCCTTTCCAATATTGGACCATTTACCAAGCAGTTCGGCATTGTTCAGGATAAGGGTGTCATCATCAAAATAGACAATGTCCATCCTGACAACAGTAAGATAAACCAGAAGAGGCAGCAAGATAAGCATCAAAGGTGCAAAACGGGACAGATGATCCGGATTGGAAATATCAGCCTTTTTAACCATTTTCTTCGTATATCCCGTAAAAGTAGAAATTTTTCCAATCCTGACAAATTTCGTACTTTCGCCTGTGAAATGCGCTTATGAAACAGAAAGAGAATTCCCCGAAAATCCTGACTGCCCCGTTTTTCTGGCCGGTTGTAATCCTGATAGCCACCTTTATCAGTTATTTCTCCTCCCTATGGGGAGATTTTACCAACTGGGATGACCATGTCTATGTCAGAGATAATCCTTACATCAGCAGCCTCGCTTTCGATAATCTCCGTGCCATCTTCAGTTCCAATTACATGGGGAATTATCATCCACTGGCGATGCTTTCCTTAACGATTGATTATCAAATTTTTGGATATAACCCGCTTGGGTTTCATCTTACCAACCTGCTACTTCACCTGGTCAATTCGTGGCTGGTATATATGGTTATAAAAAACCTGACGGGAAAGCAGATTGTCGCCGGATTTGCCGGCGTATTGTTTGGTGTTCACACCCTGCATGTCGAATCAGTTACATGGATATCGGAGCGAAAGGATGTATTGTACACGCTGTTTTATTTGCTTGCCCTGCAGGTTTATATCCTTTACTGCCGGAAAAAGGAGATCAAATGGTTGGGACTGGCTTTGCTCCTGTTTTTATTGTCGTGCCTCTCAAAAGGTCAGGCTGTAACCCTGGCGCCAACCCTGATATTGGTCGATATTTTTCTGGGGCGTAAATGGAATTCGATGCAGGTATTAATGGAAAAGGTGCCATTCTTCATCCTGTCGATGATATTTGGTATGGTGGCCATCAGGGCGCAGGCAGGCGCTGATGCCACGATCATGGCCAATTTTCCCTTTATCCAGCGGATTGCCTTCGCATCCTATGGATTGCTCATGTATGTACTAAAACTGGTGGTGCCCTATCCACTCTCAGCCTATTATCCTTATCCGATAGTATCCGGCGGGGACGAGGTGCCCTTTGGATATTGGCTGACCGTCATTCCTGCCATTGCCCTGGTGGCTGTCTGGATCATCTCGTATAAGAAATCAAAACCACTGTTTTTTGGAATCAGTTTTTTTCTGGTCAATATCGTCCTGCTGTTACAACTTTTACCAGTGGGCAGGGCCATTATGGCCGACAGATATGCCTATATTCCGTCCATCGGGTTTGTCTTTCTGGCAGGGTGGTATCTCAACGAACGGAAAATCATACCCTCACAGGCAATGTCGCTGATCATCCTGGGGGTATATGTCATATTCCTCGGTATTCTTACTTTTCAGCGGGGCAAGGTGTGGAAAGATTCCATGACCCTGTGGAGTGATGTACTGGAAAAGAACAGCCGGGTACCCGTTGCATGGTATAACCGGGGTAATCTGAAGATCGACAATGGCGATTACCAGGGGGCCATTGAGGATTACTCAGAAGCTATCAACGTGGATGAAGGGTACTGGAAAGCCTATATTAACCGTGGCAATGCGAAGAACCAGATGAAAAACTATTTGGGGGCCATCGAGGATTTCAATGCCGTACTGGCGATCGATTCCGGAGCCGTAAATGCCTATGTGAACCGGGCCAACTCCTATAAACTGCTGGGAGATCCGTCCCGTGCCATACAGGATTACGACCGGGCGATACGGATGAACCCCGATCAGATTGAGCTCTATACCAACCGTTCCAACACCAAATACGAACTGAAAGACTATCAGGGGGCATTGGATGATATTTCGGAAGCGATCAGGAAAAAACCCGATTACGCCACCGGATATTCCAATCGCGCTTACATCCGGAAAGCAATGGACGATCTGCCCGGAGCGATTGAGGACTACACCAGGGCCATTGAAATCAAGCCGGATAACAGCGATTATTATAACAACAGGGGCAACCTTAAATTTCAAACAGGTGATATGCAGGGAGCTTTATCTGATTATTCCTCGAGTATCACCATTAGCCCGGATAATTATCTGGGTTATAAAAACAGGGGAGCGCTCTACCTTTCCCAGGATAAACCGGATGAAGCGTTGGTTGATTTCAACCAGGCAGTGTTGTTGAATCCAAAACTGGGAGAACTTTATTACTCGCTGGCGCAGATTTATGATAAAAAAGACAATACGGAAGAAAAGGTCAGACTCTTTTTAAAGGCGGCCGAACTGGATCCCGTTTTTTCCACCGGAAATTACCGGGAAAAACTCAATATCAGCGCATCGGTTTTAGCAAACCTGGCGCCAACTCAGCTCAACGAACAGGGTAAATCCCTGGAAGCCGGCGGTAGGCTTACCGAGGCCACTGAGATATACAGGAAAGTGGTGGCAAGTTCTCCCGACTTTGCTGAAGGATGGTTCAATCTTGGAAATATTCTGGGGAAGACAGGACAATTTCCGGAGGCAATCCGATGTCTCGACAAAGCCATCTCCCTCCGCGATAACTATGTGGAAGCGATTGCCACAAGAGGCATCTCCTATGCCAGCATCGGTAAGCCGGATGATGCTGTAAGGGATCTTACCAAAGCCATCAGCCTGAACTCAACTTATGCTGCTGCATACTTTAACCGGGCTTTGGTTTATATCAATACCGGTAAAAAAGATCTGGCATGTGATGACCTTAAAAAAGCTATCGATAACGGACATAACGCCGCATATCAAATCTATCAAAAAGAGTGTCAGGGAAGATGAAAGCAAGCGGAAAAGCCGTAAAAACCACCCGGGGCATCAAAATCGCCGGATCACCTTCGGTCCCAGCATCGAAAACCCCTGCCACCAATACAGCAGGCAATTTCGTTGACCAGCACGGATTTATGATCCTGGCGGGGCTTGTTTCCTTGCTGGTGCTGTTCATTTACAGGGATTTTCTCTTTTCAGGCGCATTCTATCTGTTTAAGGATATCGGCAGTGATTCCCTCAACATGACCTATCCTTCTCTTGTTCATATTTCCGATTACCTCAGAAAGGATGGTTTTCCGCTCTGGTCTTTCTCCCAGGGCCTCGGACAAGCTACCGGCAACGCCGTGAATGATCCGTTCAACTGGATCATTTATCTCGGAGGGAGCGGAAATGTTATCCATACTATAATCTTGTCCGAAATAACCAAATTGTTTGCCACAGCATTCTTTTTCTACCTGTTTCTGCAAACCCGGAAACTTAAAGTATCCGCTTCTCTCCTCGGATCGCTTTTATATACCTTCAGCGGATTCGTGCTCATCGGAAGCGGTTGGTCTCTCTTTTCTACCGAAGCCTGTTACCTGGCCCTGTTGCTCCTGGGATTCGAATATATATACAGCGCCCGCAAATACTGGCTTTTTCCGATACCCGTCATGCTTCTGGCCATCCTTCAGCCTTTTGATCTGTACCTCTATGGATTATTGCTGACGGGCTATTATCTTTTCCGCTATTTCACTACAGAAAAAATTTCGCGGCCACCGTTTTTCCTGACAACCGGCCGGCTAATCCTGCTCGGAGGGCTCGGGTTGTTGATGGGAAGTGCCCTGCTTTACCTTTTCATGAGGGTTATTCTTGACAGCCCCCGGGTGGGAGGGAGCGCATCTTATACCGATGACCTCCTGGCGAGATCCCCTTTCTTCCTCGAGTCGGGAAAGTATTATCTTACCTCCTTTATGAGAATGCTGCATAACGATTTGCTGGGGAACGGGATAAAATACCAGGGCTGGTTCAATTATCTGGAAGCCCCTTTGTTCTATATCGGATTATTGCCTATATTGTTGCTTCCGCAGTTTTTTATTTCTGAAAACCGGCAGCAAAAAACCGGAATGGCCGTTTTACTTGGGATTATTACCCTGCTCGTGATCTTTCCTTTCCTTCGTTATTCGGTATGGTTGTTCAGCGGCGATTATTTCAGGGGTTTTTCGCTGTTTGTTTCGCTCCCCGTCCTGATGGCAGGTCTGGCCGTGGTATCAGCATTCGATACCGGAAAAAAGATCAATCCCGTGCTCCTTATCATTACTGCTGTGATCCTGCTTGTTGTACTTTATCTTCCATATAAGGGTGATGATCAGATGATCCGCACCGATGTGCGGGGATGGGTCAGGAATATGATCCTGCTCTATACGCTTGTTATCCTTTCTGACGCATACCTGAAGGAGTTCCGGTACCGGGGACTGGCGCTGCTCGTGTTGGTGGTCATCGAACTGGGATTTTTCAACTATTCTACCCTCAAAGAACGGGATGTCCTTACGAGGACTGATTTACGCCAGCGAAATGGTTATAACGACGAAACCATGGACGCGCTTGGATTCATTAAATCTGTGGAAAAACCCTTTTACCGTGTCAATAAGGACTTTTCATCCAGCCCGAGCATGCATTTCAGTTCCAACGATGCCAAAGCGCAGGGGTTTTTCGGATCCCGTTCGTACTCGTCTTTCAACCAGTTTTATTATATCCGGTTTCTTGAGGAGATGAACATCATTGTCAAAGGTGATGAGACGATGAGCCGTTGGGCGCCCGGGGTATCCGGAAGGCCGTTGCTTCAGCATCTGATGAGTACGAAATATCAGATACTTAAAAAACCTGCGCAACCGGTGGTTTCATACCTGAACGATTCGGTGGGTGCATTCGGGGAGCTCAGGCTGCTCAGGGCTAAACTTTTCATGCCCTTTGGCTTTACCTACGATTCTATTTTACCCTATTCTGTCTTTAAGGGGATTTCAGCCATGCGGAAAGAGACAGTCCTCCAGAAAACCTGTGTGATTGACGACTCACTGCTTCAACACTTTTCTTCTTTGCCGGTTTATATTTTCGGCGATACTTTGTCGGATTATCAACTCTCACATCTGTTGGCGGATGCCGGCAGGAGAAAGCTGGATACCCTGTCTATTACCCGTTTTTCGGAGAACCGAATCCAGGGCAAGATAAAAATGCAAAAAGCGGGGGT
>CAYLVY010000102.1:0-4549 GCA_964387205.1 uncultured Draconibacterium sp. | reverse complement strand
CGTATGACAACGGCTGGCACGGGAAACTGAACGGGAAGCCCGCCGGGCTATTTTTATGCAATGTCGGTTTTACCGGCATGTTGGTGCCACCGGGCGACCATAAAGTCGAGATATTTTACCGCCCGCCCTGGCTCCGGTTTATGCTGATCCTCACTATCGCAGGCTGGTTGATCTATGCAGGTATCATTGTCCGGAGCATCCGCAGCAATAGAAGGAAAATTTTGGAACCGGTTCAGAAATTATCCGATGACCGGGATACGGTCGTAACACCACCAACGGTCAAAAAACCCAATTCGCCATGAAGGTTGTGATTCTAGCCGGGGGGCTTGGTACCCGGATCAGTGAAGAGACCGATATCCGCCCCAAACCAATGATCGAAATCGGAGGAAAGCCAATTATCTGGCATATCATGAAAATTTACGGATCATACGGGTTCAACGATTTTATCGTATGTTGCGGGTATAAGGGTTATATGATCAAGGAATACTTTGTGAACTATTTCCTGCACCAGTCTGATGTTACCATTGACCTTTCAGACAACCGGCTGGAGATACATAAAACAGTTTCCGAGCCCTGGAAAGTGACGCTGGTCGATACCGGCCTGCATACCAGCACCGGCGGAAGGATCAAACGGGTGGGCAAATACCTGACCGAAACATTTATGCTTACATACGGAGATGGACTCAGCGATGTCAATATCGCCGATTTACTGGCATTCCACCGTTCTCATGCCCGGAAAGCTACCGTGACGGTAGTGCAGCCTTCTGGAAGGTTTGGATCCATCCGGTTTGATGAGCAGATCGAATCCCGGGTAAACGCATTTCGGGAGAAACCAAAAGGCGATGGTGCCTGGATCAACGGCGGATTTTTCATCTGTGAACCCGGTGTCCTGGATTACCTTCAGGATGATCAGACCATTTGGGAACGTAAGCCTCTGGAACAACTGGCTGCTGAAGGAGAGCTAATGGCTTACCGGCATCCCGGTTTCTGGAAACCCATGGATACGCTGCGGGAAAAGCGGGAATTTGAGGAATTATGGACAACCGGGAGGGCACAATGGAAAATCTGGGAATGATGCCGGAAATGGATTATAAGTCGTTTTATAGGGATAGGCGTGTCCTGGTGACCGGACATACCGGCTTTAAAGGAAGCTGGCTGTCGATGCTGCTCACCCGTCTGGGTGCCAGGGTCACTGGTTACGCCCTTGATCCCCCAACAGAACCCAATCTGTTTCACCTGGCCGGGATCGGGGATACCCTTACATCAGTTCATGGAGATATCAGGGATTATCCTAAGCTGAAAGGGGTTATACAGCAATCCGGGCCTGAGATCGTTATTCATATGGCGGCCCAGGCGCTGGTTCGGGAGTCGTACCGGAATCCCAGGGATACTTATGAGACCAATGTGATGGGAACCGTTAACCTCCTGGATGCGATCCGGGATATTCGCGGGGTGAGATCGGTCGTGATCGTTACCTCCGATAAATGCTATGAAAATATGGAGTGGTGCTGGGGATACCGGGAAAGTGACCGTGTAGGCGGCTCCGATCCCTATTCCGGCAGTAAGGGATGTGCCGAACTGGTGTCGGAAACCTACCGCCGATCCTTTTTCTCCGGTACAGATTCACCGGCAGTGGTCAGCGTGCGTGCCGGAAACGTCATCGGAGGGGGTGACTGGGCTGAAGATCGTCTGATCCCGGATATTTTAAAGGCTGTATCGGACAAGAAAACGCTGATCATCAGAAACCCTTCTGCCATAAGACCCTGGCAGCATGTGCTGGAACCACTGACAGGATACCTTAAGCTGGCTTGTTTGTCGGCCGAAAAACCAAAGGAATTCTCCGGGGCATGGAATTTCGGGCCGGAGGAGCATGATGCTGCGGCAGTCAGTTTCATTGTCCGGTTTATGCAGAAAGAATGGAATGTTGAAGTCAATTTCCTGACGGATATATCCGCAGAGCCTCATGAAGCTCATTACCTGAAACTCGATTGTTCCAAAGCCCGGTTCAAGCTTGGCTGGCAGCCAAAGTGGGGACTGGAACGCTCGTTGCGAAGTATTGTAGAATGGTTTCACGTATACTGTAGCGGAGGCGACATCCGGCAAGAGTGTTTCAGGCAAATCGAAGAATTCCTGACCTAATATCTGCAGTATGAAACCCGGGATCGGTGATGTGATCAGGATCAGGAAATCAGGCCGCATAGAGCCGGACAGCGGAACAAACCCGGTGGTGCTCCTGGATGTTGCCGGCTATCCGGATAACCTCCTCGGAGCCTCCATGCTGACAACCCATCGGCCTGAATCATCGACAGCCTTTCTGGTTCCGGTGGTTCACGAACGAAACCCGGAAACCGGCGAAGCACCATTCACCTGGATTGATTGCGGGAACCTGAAGACGTTTTCTTTAACCGGGGCGGATTATGAAGTTGCCGGGCGTCTGCCGGGACGAACTTTGGACCAGGTTTTCCGCAGATTGGCTTCAATGGCTGCCACTGGTGTGTACCGTAACCGTTTTCGGGATGGCAGCTCTTTTCAGCCCGGACAACAGCAGGTTCATTATGCAGGGAGGGTTTACGGTGAAAACGAGATGATCAATGCCGTGGAAGCTTCGCTTGATTTCTTCCTTACGGAAGGAAGATTTGCAGAATCCTTCTCCGAAAAGATCGCGGATTATCTCGGCGTTGATCACGTGTTGCTGACCAATTCAGGTTCATCGGCCAACCTGCTCGCCGTATCCGCGCTGACCTCTCCACGCCTGGGCGATCGCGGACTGAAGCCGGGCGATGAAGTGATTACAGTTGCCGCCGGCTTTCCTTCTACCGTGTCACCGATCATTCAACATGGATTGGTTCCTGTATTTGCCGATATCGATTTGGAGACCTGCAATATCGATCCCGATTCACTGAAAAAAGCAATTTCCCCGTTTACAAAATGCATTTTCCTGGCCCATACCATGGGCAACCCCTTTGCGGTGGATGAAATCGTGTCGTTTGCCGAAACACACGGGCTTTGGCTTATTGAAGACAATTGTGATGCATTTGGCAGCCGTTATAAGGGACAACTTACAGGTACTTTCGGACATTTATCTACGATTTCTTTTTATCCGGCTCATCACATTACTACAGGCGAAGGCGGGGCCGTTGTGACCAGGGATCCTTTACTTGCCATGATCCTTCGGTCGAAAAGGGATTGGGGCCGCGACTGCTATTGTGCCGGAGGGGAGAATAATACCTGCGGCAGGCGGTTTTCACAGCAATTCGGTAAGTTGCCTTATGGGTATGACCATAAGTATGTCTATTCCGAATTGGGTTATAATCTGAAAATGACGGATATACAGGCTGCCATCGGATCGGCTCAGATCGACAGGCTGGATCTCTTTTGCCGGGCCAGGAAAGATAACTTTGCCAGGCTTTACCAAATCTTCCTTCCTTTCCGTGAATATTTCATCCTGCCAGAACCAACTCCGGGAGCCGATCCGGCCTGGTTTTCGTTTGTCGTGACCATCCGGGAAAACGCACCATTCGGCCGGAATGAAATTACCGGATGGTTCAGTGAAAACCGTGTTGAAACCAGGCCTCTTTTTGCAGGCAATCTTACGAAACATCCTGGTTTCATGAATGAAAAGTTCAGGGTTGCAACTTCCCTGGGAATAACCGATTATGTTATGGAACATACGTTCATCATTGGGGTCTATCCGGGTTTGAATGATGCGATGATCTCCTGGATCGAAAACCGCCTGGGTTCTTTCTTGTCATCCAAAGGGATTTATGGCCATCGTTAAGAAATATCCGGCCAGGGTGGTTTCCATTAATCAATGGAGCGATGACCTGTTTACCCTTGGCATGGTAAGTCTGGGTTCTCCTTTTCATTTTACGCCCGGTCAATTTCTGCACTTTGCTTTCGGCGAACCGGATCCCACCTTACCATGGCCCGACTCCCGCTGTTTCAGTATGCAAACACCTCCCGGTGAAGAAGTTCTGAAAATAACTTTCTCCGTAAAGGGCGACTTTACCGAAAGTATGGCATCGATGCTCCGGGAAGGCAGTATTGTGACACTGAAGATGCCGTATGGGAGCCTTTTTACACAACCTCATAAAAAAGAAGGTACAATATTTGTTTCCGGAGGGACTGGTATAACACCTTTCTTGTCGCTATTTGGTCATAGTTCATTTTTAAATTATTACAATCCAATTCTTTACGCTGGTTTCAGAAACATTCATCAAAATCATTTTATGAAAGAACTGGAGATGGTTCAGCAACGCCATACCAGTTTCAGCATTCAATATTTTTATGAGAATGAGAATGGAATGATCGATCCGGGGATGGTTGCCGGAAATGCCCCCCACGGAGCCTCCTGTTTCATTTCCGGACCACCTCAGATGATCCGCTCCGTTAAGGATGGATTGATCTTCCATGGAATGGAGCCTGCTCAAATTAAAACCGATGAATGGGAATAGGATCATACGGGAGGATTTGGCCTTTATTGGAGCCGATTCCATTGATTGGGAACGATTCACGGGAAAGAATATCCTGATCACCGGCGCGGCGGGCT
>CAYLVY010000101.1:0-13026 GCA_964387205.1 uncultured Draconibacterium sp. | reverse complement strand
TTGAACTTTTGATAAAATTTGCCGCATTCCATTACAGTTGGAATCGTTGCCTGATGACATTCAATCCTTATGGGATTGCGTGTTATGATTCTTTTTATCTTTACAAATGCAAACTGCCATAAGATCAATCCAGAAAGGAATTCAATGATCGTATTAACCTTGTCAATAATATTTTAAAACTTATATTTTCATCCTATGCAAATAATTAATCGCGATGCCCTCAGGGTCACGCCAAGAAAGCCCCTGATCGATTGGGTCAACTCAATCGATCAGGACCATCCAGTTGATTACCAGGATGCAACACACCACGATGCAGCGACCACTTATCTGATTGAGGAGTTGGATTCAGAAGAGGATTTTCAGGATTGGATAAAGGAGAACTATCTTGAAATCTTCGAACAGGAGTTGTTCAGTTGGATCATGGATGATTCAAAATGGCCGGAACCGTTAACATATGATTTATTTACGGAATGGATCGAGGTATCCTGGAACTCGATGGTCTTTGACCTGAATGAATCGGATCCGATAGAGCATGATGAAGAGTAGGAGTTCAGTTTATCATGGTGACCCACCGTTGATCAATATTTCTCCAAAGGAACCCCCAAAAATATTATCAAAACTTGAACATTTTGCAAGTTTTGATAATATGCATATCTTTACAAAATGAAAAGATTGATTGAAAGGAAGAAATATCTTGAAAAACTTTTATCCTATAAAGACAAAGACATTATCAAAGTAATCACAGGATTGCGTCGTTCGGGAAAATCTTCCCTGCTGGACCTGTTCAGGATGCGTTTGATGACCGAGGGTGTATTGCCGGAGCAGGTGCAGTTTTACAATTTTGAACTCCCGGAAAACTATCTCAATAAATCATGGGATACACTATATTTCGAAATCAAAGGGAAACTGCATCCGGACAAACCAAACTATGTTTTTCTCGATGAAATCCAGAATATCAGTGGTTTTGAGAAATTGGTGGATGGACTTTACGCGAGTAAAGATTTTGATCTCTATATCACAGGATCAAATGCCTATTTATTATCAAGCGAACTGGCAACTCTGCTGAGTGGCAGGTATGTTGAAATTTCTATTTTACCATTTTCTTTTGCAGAGTATTTGGAATTCAGAAACATTGAATTAAACTCAAGGTATTTGAATTATATTGCCCTATTTTACGATTATGTGAATGAAACATCTTTGCCCCAGGGTATTGCATTCCGTGAGGAGGGGTTTGATAAAATTTTTGAATACCTCGGCGCTCTGTACGATACTATTATTGAAAAAGACATTACACAACGACATAGAATCAACGATAAAAGAGCATTTGGCAATGTTGCGAAATTTGTCGCGGCAAATATCGGGAACCAGCTGTCGCCCGGCAGCATTTCAAAGGCGTTAAAGGCTGACAATCAAAGTATTCACCACGCGACAGTGGAGAAATTTGTTGCTTATATGGTCGAAAGTTTTCTATTTTATCCTGTTCATCGTTTTGATATCAAAGGAAAAAAGCAGCTTGCCACTCAGGAAAAGTACTATCTGGTGGATATTGGACTACTGAATGTTCTTGTTGGCAGGGAAAGAACATCCGACCGTGGGCATATCCTTGAAAATGTTGTGTTTCTTGAACTTTTCCGACGGGGATATAAAATCTGGACAGGCACGCTGCGCCAAAGTGAGATAGATTTTACAGTAAAAAATCGCCAGGGTGATATTGAATACTACCAGGTAGCATGGGAAGTTACAAGTACCGACACTATTGAAAGAGAGTTCAGGCCACTGGAATCCATTCATGACAACTATCCCAAATTCCTTTTGACCACCGAATCTTTTCCACAAAGCAGATCGGGGATAATCCATAAGAATGTATTCGAATGGCTTCTGGAAAAGTGACCGGCCGAAACTTTTCATCCTGTTTTACTTCTCCAGCCGAAACAACGCCTTCAGCACCTTGTCCGATAAATCGCCGGTCCGGTTTTCGCCTTAGGAGACGGTGAGGTTGCCCAATTCCTATCTATGGACCACATGGCTGACTGCGGTCAGGTTCAATCCGGTGCCTCCGGCAACCCGGAAGCAAGGCTACTTGAGTTTATACACAACTCCAATATTGCAGGGCGCTTCCTGATAAGATGAAAAAGTTAAGTCAAACCTGTCCGGTATGAAAGATAATCGACCGCTGTCATAGACTGTTACCCACCTGGAGTTTGAGGTTCCTGCTATAGCTCCGAGACCGGCGCCGATAATAGTCAGGATTGCCGTACCCGCATAAAACATCTCTGTTTTCATGGGATCCGGATTGAGTGCTGTCGCAACCAGTCCAATCACCAGGCCAATACCCCCGCCACCCAGGGCAAATATCCCCACCCGGTTTTTCTTACCCATGATCAGATCAATGTCTTGTAAGGAATAATTTCTCGATGCGCCATTCACCACGACATCTATGTAATCCTTGGTGAGCCAGCCCTTTTTTCCCTCAACAAGAGCGCCATCTTTGAAGGTAAGTTTCACATGGGAATATCTCTGGGCCGATGCACTCCCGCAAAGGCTGACTACCAGAATCATGCCGACGGCCAATAGAACAAGCTTTTCTTTCATGGAGTGAAAGTTATGGGTTTATAAATAGTAAAAGTATGAATAACTGCATGATGGGCTACCGGTATATTAAATGCAGGAAAAATCAGTGGAAAGATATGGAAAATATTCCGGACTCCGGTATATCCCGATGCCCTGATCATCGAATGTCGGTAGACAGAGGCTGCCGGAAGACACTTGAACGACCACGGATGGGGTCGAAACACTCCGCATAGCAAATGAACAAATGGTTCGCCAAATGCGCCCCCCTTCCTTTACAATTGGGCGCGTTGCCCGAAGAATGGAACGATGAGGTTTTCGTGGTCGGGAATATAAATCGATGAACCCTGCTCCGGCCATTATGGTCAACGATATTCGACCCCTGTCATTTGACATTCAGCACCCCGAGGTACCGCCCGATATACGCCGCGCGCTCCCTGGCCTTGTATTGCTCGATGAACCTCGGGTGGTCCAGCACCTCCCGGGTTTCGAACAAGCGGTGCTCCCGGTTGATCTTGTCGAAATACCGGCCGTTCTTTTTGCCCAGGATGATCACCCGTCGGGTATCGGTTCCCAGGGCGATCTGTTGTTTCAGGTTTTCGGTGATGAAGGGCTTTACGGCTTCAAACAGCGCCTCGTCATCATAATAGTTGCAGTTTACCTCGTTGTTCCGGTTGTTGATCCGCACAAATCCCAGCGGACACAACGAATTTATATAGTAATCGCGGTAAAACCGCTCCGTACCGCCGTATTGCCCGATGACATCGTAAACAAACACCGAGGATGGCTCGTGGGTATGTATGGAGGAGATCTGAATGCCGCAGTGTGTCGATAAACGCTTCGTATCGGTAAAGGGAATCCCGGTGGCGCCAGCCCCCAGTCGCCCGGGATTTATGCCCAGGATCAGCCTCCTGGGATGGTTATCATGGTAAAACTTTGAATAAAACCCTTCGGTGATCTTCAGTATCTCTGCATTTTCCCTGAAAGGATTCATCAACCGGAACCCCCCGGGCAACAGGCCCGTGAAAAGGAGGTTCCGGTTGAAGGTATTGATCCTTTCGGCAAAGGTGCCCATGGTTTATTTCACAATGGTCAGCTCCTTGATGAGGTTGGTGGCACCGGCAAATTTATCGATCACAAACAGGACGTAACGGATATCCACATTGATGGTGCGCTGCAATTGCGGTTCAAACATAATGTCGCCGCTCATCGCCTCCCAGTTGCCGTCGAAGGCGATCCCGATCAGGTGCCCGTCGGCGTTGATCACCGGGCTTCCGGAGTTCCCTCCCGTGATGTCGTTGGTAGTGAGAAAACACACGACCAGGTCTCCGTTTTCACCATAGCGGCCGTAATCCTTTTGTTTATAAAGGTCTTTCAGACGGGTCTCCACGATGAATTCATCGTTGGTGGGATCTTCTTTTTCCATGATACCCTTGATACTCGTGGTGTAATCATAGTGAACCGCATCGGCAGGATAGTAGTCTTTCACACTGCCGTAGGTCATGCGCATGGTGGAGTTGGCATCGGGGTACCTGACCAGGTCAGGATTCATCTCGCGGATCCCGGCAATGAATTTCCGGTTGGCGGCATTCACCGTTGTACGGGCTGCTCCCATGGCGGCCATGTACTTTCCTGAAGCTTCGGTCATCGACTCCATCAGCATCCATCCCAGGTCTTTTTTAAACACTTTCAGGCTTGGTTTGTCGATAAAACTATTGGCCCGCTCCGGAGTAGCGAATACAGAGGTGTTGTACACCGCTTTGGCAAATGCGTTGAAGTCGTTCTTATAATCCTTTTCAATCACTGCGAAAATGGAGGGCAGGTCGCTCTTCTGAATATCCTGGTAGTAGAGTTTCAGCATGGCGCTCAGCGTGTTTTCGGATACCAGCAGATCGGTCTCCTTGAACGACTCCTTCACCACTTCCCGCAATCCCTCTTTGGATGCCTCAATCTCGGCCTTGTTCTTTTTCTCCAGGGCGCTCTTCAGGCCGCTGAACTGACGGGCGAGACCGACCACTTCAAGGCCGTTTCCTGCAATGTTGGCGTAATAAAAAGGCTTTGCCTGGGTGATCATATTTGCGTAATTATTCTTCAATTCATCCAGCACGTTCCCGTATTTTTCCTTTCGTTCCGGCCGGGCATTGACCCATGCGGTAAAATCGTTCTCGATCACTTTTTTCTTGTCGCCCACTTTGTTCCGGACCAGCATTTTCGATTGTCCGATAAAATTTTTCCAGGTATTGGCGATGCCGGCATAGTCATCGGCATAGGCAATTTTCACGGCCCGATCGGCATCCATCCGTTCTTTCATCACCTCGAGCTGTTTGCCGAAAAGTTTGATAATGGTGGGGTAAAGAACCTGGAGGTTGTAATCGATCCCATAGGAGGTGAGGTAGCGGGTAGTACTGCCGGGATAACCCCAGATCATGGCAAAATCATCTTTCTGGATTCCCTTCAGGCTGATAGGGAGGTGATGTTTGGGCTTGAGGGGAATATTCTCTTTGCTGTAGGTGGCCGGTTTGCCATCTGGTCCGGTATATACGCGGAATATGCTAAAATCGCCGGTATGGCGCGGCCACATCCAGTTGTCGGTGTCGCCGCCGAATTTTCCGATGGAAGAGGGGGGGGCGCCAACCAGGCGGACATCCTTATAGGTTGTGAAAACAAACATGTAATACTCGTTGCCACCATAAAAAGCCCTGACCGATACTTCAAATTTGCCATCTTCCTCGGCCTTTTTGCGCAAACGGTTGGATATTTCCCTGATCTTCGACGAACGGGCCGATTCCGAAAGGGTATCGGAAAGGAAAGGAATAATGCTGTCGGTCACATCTTCAATACGCTCGAGAAAGGATGCACACATAGGGTCGTTTGACAATTCCTCTTCTTTTGTTTTGGCCCAGAACCCGTCGGCCAGGTAATCATGCTCGGGTGTGCTGTGGTTCTGAATTGCCGAATAACCGCAATGATGATTGGTGAAGATCAATCCCTGGTCTGAAACCATTTCGGCGGTACAAAAAAAGCCCCCGGAGGCCCCTTCACCGGAAAGCCCTACAATAGCGTCTTTCAGACTGCTATGGTTGATATTGTATAATTCAGCCGGGGTTAGGCGAAGGCCCATTTTCTGCATATCTACATAATTGAGCCTTTCAAGCAATAATGGTAACCACATACCCTCATCGGGCGGATTGTTGGCACGGGATACGTTACCCACAGATAACCAGACAGCCAGCATGATCACGGCCATCCTTACCTTTCCTGCAATGTTTTTCATGAATGTTGGTTTTAAGTTTAATGTTACCGGCTGATGACAGCCGGGGCTGATTTTTAAGCGGTTGTAAAAATAGTAACAATTGGGGAACGGTACCCCGATTTTTGATGAATCTGCAAAAAACTCGATGACTGAAATCCTTTTACGGTTATAATTCCCGATTTCATCCCCTTTTTTATACCGGACATCAAAAAAAATTGTCCATTGTAAAAGCATTCTTCACATTTGCAGGAAAGTTCTGCTTATGACTGCCAGCATACTGAAAAAAGCGGCCGGATGGCATCAGTTGTTCCAGCACCTGTTCTTCTGGATCATCAGCATGGTGTTGTTCACCGTATTTCTGATCTTTTTCAGGGGAGATTTCTCCCTCAGCGATCTCGATTTCCGTACCACGGTCAGCATCGTGGTTACGGTGTTTTTTCTGGCCATTTCAGTATATATCAACCTTTGGTGGCTTATACCTCTATTCTTCAACCGGCGAAAATTCTGGCAGTTCACCCTACTCGAACTCGCCAACATTGCCCTTTTTATCCTCCTGAATTATTGGATTTCATACTTGTTCGAAGGAGGTCAGCACCCCAATATCATTGCCGAAATCATCGCTGAGTTCATCCTTGTTTTAATATTCCTGATCGGAAGCACTTTGCTGAAATCAATGCGCGATTCCATCACCCTGCAGGATGTCGAACTGAGGATGAAAGAGGTGGAGAAACAAAAGGTAGAGGCCGAACTCCGTGCGCTGAAAGCCCAGGTTAATCCGCATTTTTTCTTCAATACCCTGAACAGCCTCTATTCACTAAGTCTCGACAAGTCGGACAAAGCGCCCGAAATGATCCTTAAATTGTCGGACCTGATGCGCTATGTCATTTACGGTTCCAGGGATGAAAACGTCCCCGTCAGCCAGCAACTTGAATTTCTGAGGAGTTATGTCTATCTCGAACAGGTAAGGTCGCCGGAATACCTTCGGGTAAACTTTCAGGTGAGCGGGGAACACCTCGATATTAAATTATCCCCGTTACTGTTCCTGGCATTTATTGAAAATGCTTTCAAACATGGTTCCAAAGTGCGCGACCCTGAACCGTATATTGAGATATTTTTCGATTTGTCCCGGCGCGACCGGGTGTTTTTTTCGGTTGAAAACAGCATCGATCCTGAAAATGCAGCGACCGGCAGGGGAGGGGTTGGCCTGGCCAATGCCAGGAAACAACTGGAATTGCTTTACCATGGCCGGTACACCTTGCTGACGGAGCACAATCCCGATAAATACAAAGTTGAACTAACCATTATGGTCCCATGAAAATCAGGTGCCTGATCGTCGATGATGAACCCCTGGCCCAGCGGGTGATCGAAAGGTATGCCGCCGACCTTCCTTTTCTGGTCGTTTCAGGTAAATGCAACAATGCCCTGGAGGCGATCGAATTTCTTCACCAGCATGAGGTCGACCTGATCTTTCTTGACATCAACATGCCCAGGCTTTCGGGAATAGACTTCCTGCGCAGCATGAAAAATGCACCCCTGGTTGTTATCACCACTGCATACGAGGAATATGCGCTTCAGGGATATGAACTGGATGTGGTCGACTATCTGATGAAACCGTTTGCTTTTGAACGTTTTCTGAAAGCGATCCGCAAAGCGGAGGATATGTTGCGGAGCAGGCCCCCCCTGGGGCCGGCCGAACCCAGAGAGGCTGTGGGTGAAGAGGATTTCCTGTTTATCAAATCAAGTAAAAGAACTTACAAGGTTAACCTCGATCAGATCCTTTTCATCGAAGCATTGGGAGATTATGTGAAAATTTTTACCACCGACAGAATGATCGTCAGTTACCAGAGTCTTAAAAATATTGAAGCGCTGTTGCCGGCAAAACGATTTCCAAGGATCCACAAATCATTCATTATAGCCCTGAAACGGATTGAGATGATCGAGGGCAATCAGGTCAAGATCCGTGACCGGCTCATTCCTGTCGGGACCAATTATAAAGCAGAATTTGAGAAACTGATCCGGTCTGTATAAATGGCTGTTTAAAGTGTCAACCCACGGTAATATTCGATAAGGGAACCGGCAATGACAAAAGAGCCCAGGATGATGAACAGCAGCCCCACAATACGGTTCATCCAGATCCTCACCTGAGGGTTTCCGGCGATTTTGATCTTGTTGGCCAGCAGCACTTTGGCAATATCCGTCATCAGGATCACCGACAGGCTGCCCGCAAAAAAAAGGGCCACCGAGCGTTGATTTCCTCCGTAGGCAGCATTCATGGCCAGCATCGAGGTGATCCAGAAAACCCAGAGAAACGGGTTGGCCAGATTGAGGATATATCCTTTAAAAAAATAGGGCATATACCCTTTTTTCTTCACACGGATCACGTTGACAGGCTCCACCTGTTCGGTCTGGGGAATTTTGCGCAGCAGGGTGAAGACACCGAATGCGGTCATTACCGTTCCACCGATAATACCCAACGCGAGGTGGTAACTGGTATCGGTGACAATGCGTGCGGCTCCGAAATAAAAGCCCACCACCAGGGTAAGATCGCTGATAAAAATACCGGCCGCAAGAAAAATTCCGGTTTTAATCCCGTGCCGGATGCTGGTCTGCAAAAGGGCGAACAGGGCGGGACCGATCGAAATTGCCACGGTAAGGCCGAGGATAATGCCCTCAAAAAGCGGATGTAATAATGCATTCAACTGACCTGAGACTTCGTTGAACGAATATGGGCCTCCCAGTCATCCCGTTGTGCCTGTTTAAGTACCCTTGGAAATTTGTGTGCCCCCCCTTCTTTTCCACGGCGTTTCATCCAGTCGAGAAAAACCTGTAGGGGCAGCACTTCCGCGGTAACATTGCGGATCGCTTCGATCCGTTCTACCCGGTAATCGTCGTTTAACAACTGGAGATATCCGTCGAGGAGGTTCGCAGCCTCCACCGGATCAAGGCGGTCGTTCGTACCAAGATACCAGTGATGGGCAAAGAGATTGCCGCTGCGTACACCGGTAATGGCAAACTCGCTGATGGTCACGTGCAACTCCTCCTGCAGCATGCCGATGGCGCGGTTCAGGTTATCCTGTGAAACGTGTTCCCCGCACAGGCTGATGAATTGCTTGGTCCTTCCTGTCAGGATAATTTCAGCCTTTGCCGGATTGACAAACCGAAGGGTGTCGCCGATCATGTACCTCCAGGCGCCGGCACAGGTGGAGAGCAGAAGGGCATATTCCTTACCCGCCTCTACCTCGTGGATATTGTAAACCCTCGGATGGCTCCTCAATTCCCCTTCCGGGGTAAAATTAGCATCATTGAAAGGGATAAATTCAAAGAAGATCCCGTTGTCGGGAATCATGACCATCCCCTTGTTATTGTTAGGATGCTGGTAAGCGATATATCCTTCGGAGGCCAGATAGGATTCATTATAGACAATAGGCCTTGCCAGCAGCTTTTCGAAACTGCGGATATAGGGTTCGAAAGATACGCCGCTGTGGACGTAGGCGCCCAGGTTCGGCCATACATCATGGATGGTGCTAACCTTATACCGGTCGATGATCTTCTCCATGATAATCTGGATCCATGCCGGAACCCCTACCATGATCCCGATATCCCAGGAACTGGCATTTCTGACGATCTCCTCCAGTTTTACCGACCATTCATGTTCGCGGGATATCCGCATTCCCGGTTTGTAAAAATGCTGAAACCAGAAGGGAATGTTCTTGGCGGTGATCCCGGACAGATCCCCCTGGTAATAGGTGCCATTGTACTGAAGATGGGTGCTGCCCCCGATCATCAGGATCCCTTTTTCATAGAACTCATCCGGAAATCCGTATTTGGGCATCAGCATGAGTTGCCTGGTACTGGCCCGCTGAATGGCCATCAGCATGTCGCTGGTTACGGGTATATGCTTGGAGGAGGCTTCCGAAGTGCCGGAAGTGAGGGCAAAGTATTTCACCCTTCCCGGCCATGTCACAAAAGGCTCACCGTTCAGGCTCCGGTACCACCAGTTTTTAAACATGGAACTGTAATCATGAATAGGTACCGTTGCCCTGAAAGTTTCTGCAAAATCGGGATCAGCCAGCATGCGATCAAATTCATAATGCTCCCCGAAAGCAGTTCCCCTGGCCCTCCGGATCAGCTTTTTCAGCACCAGATGCTGCTGTCTGGCAGGATCGGTGTCTTGTTTTCCAATAGGAAACTGCCGGAGTTCAAAAGCTTTACGGATGAAAGAACCAAGCAATGGCATGCAGTCGAAAAAAGTAAATCAGCGGGTAAAGGTACAAATATATATCGTACTTTCGTTTTGCCAAGCCTGAGCCTTGTTGTGATGCCCAAAGTATTGAAAATATTTCTTTTAATAAGTGGTTTGGTGCTGCTGACCCTGGCCGGAACCGTGATCTTTTTCCTGGCCACCGAATTCGATCCTCCCCGCAGGTTGACTCCGGTCATGAAGGGCAACGCCAGCGCATTTGAAAAAGAAAGGGATGAATTTTCATTGCTGATATGGAATATCGGTTACGCGGGAATGGCAGCCGAATGTACCTTTTTTTATGATGGCGGGGAAATGGTATTTCCGCCAAAAGATTTGGTTGAAGAGAGCTTTGATAGTATTTTAAAGGAAATGGAATGTTTTTCGGATGTTGATTTCATCCTTTTGCAGGAGGTCGATATCCGGTCCAGACGATCCTGGAACATCAATCAATATGAAGGGCTGGCAGGGATATTTCCCTTTCATACCGGTACATTCGCGACCAATTACCGATCTCCCTTCGTACCGGTGCCCCTGAACAGGCCCATGGGAAAAGTGGAAGGCGGACTCGCCCTTTTTTCCCGTTACCGGCCTGATGATGCCATGGTACACTATTTTGACATCACCTTTCCGTTTCCCGAAAGGATCTTTCAGTTGAAACGATGTTTTCTCACCATCCGTTTCAACATCGCCGACGGGAAAGAGCTGATCGTCATCAATACGCATAATTCCGCCTTCGATTCTACCGGAGAATTGCGCCGGAGAGAGTTTTTTATCCTCGATTCCGTCATGCAGGAGGAGTACAAAAGAGGGAATTATATCATTGCCGGAGGCGACTGGAACAATAACCCAAAGGGATTTGACCCTGCCTTTCTTTTACCCGGCGACAAGAATGTCAGGCTGGATCCCCCGATGGATGAGCAGTTTTTCAGGGGTTTCAGGATGGTTTATGACAGCAGCCGGGCCACCAACCGGTTTGTAGATATTCCGTATCAAAGGGGAATCACACGGGTTACCGTATCCGACTTTTTTATTTGTTCGCCCAATATTCTGGTGGAAAAGGTTCAGGTCTTCCCTGCCGGATTCCGGTGGTCGGATCATGAAAAAGTGCGGCTGAAGATAAAATTGCAATAACTATGTAAATTTGGAATCCTGAAATTCATGGAACTGAATGTAAAAGAGGGCTGTACCCTGATGGAACTGTTACGGAAAGAGTTTGGTTCAGCCTCCAATACGACATTGAAAAGCCGGATTATCCATGGAAACCTCCGGGTAAACGGAAAGATCATTACCAATCCGGTATTTCTGCTGAAGCCGGGCGATACTGTGGAGTATAACCGTGGCCATGCCCGTGCCTATAAGATTAGACCTCCGTTCCCGGTTGTTTTCGAAGATGAGTTTCTGCTGGTGGCGGAAAAGCCGGCCGGACTGCTTACCGTGGGCAAAAGAGGGGAGGGGGGCACCTCTTTCTACCAGCAGTTCCTCGCCTGGATTAAAGATAAAACGGATGGCCGTGAAAGGCTGTTTGTGGTACACCGGCTCGACCGGGAGGTATCGGGGTTGCTGATGTTTGCAAAAACGGAACATGTTCAGCAACAATTGAAGGAAAACTGGAAAGATGTCAGGAAACTATATTATGCATTGGTGGAAGGTGCCCCCGGCAAGGAACAGGGAACCATACGGAGCTGGCTGGCCGAAGGGAAAGATCAGAAGGTTTTCTCGACACGCAATCCCGAAGGGGCAAAATTAGCGGTGACCCGTTACCGGATCATGGATCGTGCCGAAGGTTACACTTTGCTCGAAGTGGAGCTGGAAACCGGGAGAAAAAATCAGATCAGGGTGCATCTGTCCGAAATGGGCTGCCCGGTTGTGGGCGACCGTCGTTATGGCGCCGATGACCGTTATCACCGCCGGATCAGGCTCCATGCTTTTCATCTTTCCCTGAAACATCCCGAAACGGAAAAACCACTGGAATTTAAAAGCCGGATGCCGAAGTATTTTTTAATACTGAATGATGAACATGAGAAATACTGATCCCAACCCCAACACGGATCCCTTATGGTTATTGCTGTTTCAGAGCGACTTTGAAAACCCCCGCTGACGCATGGCTTCATATACCACGATGGCGGCGGTGACCGAAACATTCATGGAGTCGACCTTACCGTTCATCGGAACCCTGATAAGCTGATTGGCGCCGCTTAACCACAGGCCGCTTAACCCAAAGGCTTCGGAACCCATGATGATGGCCGCCGGTTTACAAAAATCCGATTCATGGTAAAGGGTGGCGGCGGTCAGCGCGGTACCAAACGATGTGATACCGGTTTTTCGGAGCCATTCCAATGTTTCAGTGGTGGAAGCCGTAATCACCGGAACGGTGAAGTTGCATCCCAGTGATGAACGGATTACATTGGGGTTAAAAATATCGGTTTGAGGGTCGCAGATTATCACAGCATCCAGGCCTGCTGCATCGGCAGTCCGGAGGATAGCTCCCAGGTTTCCGGGTTTTTCTACCGATTCAAGCACCAGCACCAGTGGATTGGCGGGGAGGTCCAGGTCGCTGAAAGTAAACTTCACGGGTACCGCCAGTGCGATCAGGCCGCTGCTGTCATCACGGTAAGCCATTCTGTTGTACAACTGAAGGGGGACCTCCGTTACCTCCGCTTCAGGCACATTGGTCAGGCCGATCTCCTGCAATACATGGTCACCCGCCAGTTCACGGCAGACGATCAGGTCGGTGATGCGAAGCCCTCCTGCTGCGGCCAGTATGGTTTCCCTTTTCCCTTCAATCACGATCCGCTCCTGTTCCCTTCGTGCCCTGGGTTTTTCCATCAGGAGCAATACGTTTTTAATCAGTGGATTCTGTAAAGAGGAAACAAACCGGGCCATGTCAAAAAAAAAGGGAGAAAAATATTTTTATAAAATGATAAAAAGATAATAAAATTATTTATACCTTTGCGTACCGAAT
>CAYLVY010000100.1:0-13031 GCA_964387205.1 uncultured Draconibacterium sp. | reverse complement strand
AACCGGGTTTTAAATAAGCTTCACCAGCGTGCATATTACAGCACCAGGAACTTCGCGGTGTGGCATCCCTTTTCATGCTGAACTTTCAGAAAGTATAAGCCCGGTCTAATGCCCTTCAGATTCACCCTTCGTTCACCTGAACCATCCGGGAGCATGGTTCGGATAACTTCGACGCCTTCGGCAGAAGAGACCACAAGCCGGGTGGCGCCGGATATTTTATTGCATCGGATGGTTACCGACCCGTTGGTTGATGGGTTTGGATAACAACTGATCCCTGAAGGCATCTTATGGTCTGCCGAAGTCGGCAGGGTTAGCGGGAAGCGACTGACAAACTTCCAGATCTCCTCACTGGCGATGATATCGCGGTTGGTGTTGCCAACCCCTGTAACACCAACAGATCCCGGCCATGTATGGCCTCCGTTGATCACCTTGTAAAGTATCACTTCAACCGAATCATCGCAAGGGCTCCAGGTGTGGGTTTGCACGATCGAACCTTCCGCCACAAGGTCAGGAAGATCAACAATGACGGCATCTGCCGGGCAGTTGCTGAACCCCCTCCAAAATTCCAGCACCTGATCTACGGATCTGTTTCCAAAACCACCGTTGTAGAATACGACAAAGTCATTGGTGCCATGAATGTGCATGACCGGTATATTCCCGGAGGGCTGGCAGGTTCCCAGGGCTTCATTGGTCATGGTCCCGGCCACCGGAGCGATGGCGGCGATCCGGCCGGTCAGTTCACAGGCAAGCCGGTAACTCATAAACCCTCCATTGGAGAACCCTGTGGCGTATACCCGATGCAGATCGATCCCGTAATTACGATGCAAGGTATC
Source organism: uncultured Draconibacterium sp. (assembly GCA_964387205.1). Taxonomy (GTDB): domain Bacteria; phylum Bacteroidota; class Bacteroidia; order Bacteroidales; family FEN-979; genus CAIVAT01. Next base: position 12,198 of record CAYLVY010000100.1, on the reverse strand, counting down.
TATCAGGGCCGAGAGAAAACCGACGTCGTTGGCGGTGCTGCCACCATTGATGCCTACATTCCATGAATTATTTACACCATCGGGATAAACCACTATAAAACGGTACTGGTCGGCATAGGTATTAAAGTCGGTGAATTGCATCATAATGTTCCCGGTCTGTGTGAGGCCATGAAGCGCCAGGAGCAATGGCAATTGGTCGCATGTTGTATAGGAGGCGGGCAGGTATACGGTGTAGGTCCGGTCCAGGCCTTCGTAACTGAAGTTCCCGGGAATCTGGCCCCGAAGGCTGATGGCTGCCATCAAGGCCATTAAAAGGCATATAAATAGCTTTTTCATATTTTTTGCTTTAATCCGGAATGGAAAGGCCAAGCGCTTCGATCATTTTCCGTGCATCGGAGGTAATTTCGTTCAGGTACCACTGGTCATTGATATTAACTTTTTTAAGGTCTGCCAGCAGTTGGGTACAGTCGTTGACTGAATACTTTTTAACCAGGTTCTTCTTCTTCAATACAATGAGTAAATGCTGATACCACTGGAGCGTGATGTGATTTACAAACATATATCCATTTAGTGTTTGCTCATCCTGCAAATAGGTGCGATCGGCCTCCATGATGGTTTTAATGCCATCGAACAAACCTTCTATATTCATTCTGGATTGATAGGTTTCAAACACGTCGATGGCTGGTTTGTGAAGGTAGTCAGTCAGCAGGGCGATCGTTCCAAATGTGCTTTTTCGTTTATGATAGTCCTTCAGCGTGTGATTTTCGGGATGGGTGATAATCCGGTGCAGATAATCCTTTTCCTCCTTTAGCTTCATATTACCATCAAGATAGACAAACAAAGAGATTCCCTGAAAGGCATATTTCCTGTACCAGATGATTTGTGTTTCATGTTGAAAATAACAATCTGCCTCCTTGAAGGTGTTCGTTTCCAGCAGGGAATAATCAATGATGGAATTATCGCGCCGCAGTGGCAAAATAAACCGAAGTTGCTCTTTTTTAAGTAATTCAATGTTCTTCTCGGAATAGAAACCCTTCGCCGCCACAATCACCGCATCGGTCAGCCCCGCCTCAAGTACGCAGTTTTTAAACGCCCTGACTTCACGGATATTTCCGGGAAAAATCATATAATACACTGGCATCCCCGACATCGGGGAATAGAGATACTTCAGGTTGAACTGACATTCAAAATTCATTTGGTTATGGTACCCGGTTTGAGAAAAAGTGATCAGATGAGGATTTGAGAAAACATGGGTAAGGTCCATCAGTAAATAGTTTTCCATGCCGATAAATGATCTCATGTATCCCTGTATTTGTTCATTCATACTACCAACCGTATGCAACACGGCAGGAGCTGTTTTTTCATTGAAAGTGGTTGGTTGTAGCCAGTGTCTCAGATAACTCTGGTGGAGGCGCAAAGGGATACTTCTCAACGGACAACGGTACACCAACCGGCAATAGGCGATGACCAGCAATTGTTTCCAGTGTTCCGGAAAAAATCTCTTCAGGGAAACCGTGTAGTCGTTAAAAGTTTGCGACACGAGTAAGGAAGCACCGTATTCCGTGCAATGAGGGTTTTGAGTTAACTCTTGGGTAAGGGCCTTCTCCATCTGACGCTTTCCTGAAGGAACAAATCCCTGTTCGGTGACCCGGCCCAGAATCTTTCCGGTTATTTTCCGCGGCCCTTTACGCTGCTTATCATAAACCGTTTTATACTCATAGAGGTAATAGTTACCGCGGATCAGACGGAGTTCTGTTCCTGGTTTCTTTTGATCCAGTGCCCATTGAGGATGATGTCTATTTTTCATAAAATACGTTATCACGTATTACAAAGTAACGATAAAAATCAAATTGTGTCAATATTTTTAAATATGTATTATGCACTAATACGTGAATATTTTGGAAATTGGCTATAGCTTGACAACCACATTTATTTTGCATAAATTAGGAGTGTTGATAATCATAATAATAGTGCTGTCTTTCCATCCTTCAAAACTACGCATTATGAAAGCAACCTGCATGTTATCACTCCTTTTGTGTGTGACTTTGTCAACTGCTGTCGCCCAGGTTTCCTGCGAACAAAACCCTGACTTAAGACAAGTTGTGCCTGCTCAAACTGTTCGGCAGGATCATCCGGACCATCCCTCCTGGCCGCCTATGGTCTGGCCTTCGGTTCGGAATGTCGGCCCGCATCGGGATATTACGACATTTTTTATCAGCACCTACGATACCTTTGCCGTTACCTGCAACCAGTCGTGGTGTGCTGTTGCCACCCCCAATCAGCCATGTACAAATGGTTGTTATCAGGTGATTACCGCTGTTTTTGAATCAGATACCGGCTCTGCTACCCGAACAGCCACCATCACCATGACTTCTGATGAAGGAGAATCTGCTTCTGTCACCCTTAACCAGATCGGGTTGAGGGCTCCTGGCAATTTATCAGGGTACGCGATTGAAGACGACGTGCAACTCTCCTGGAGCGAAGCCTTTATACCCGACAGTGCCGCAAACAATTTCATGCAATGGGATCCCCTTTTTGCATGGATCACGACGCCTTCGCAATACTTCGAACCAGGCGGAGGTCAATACGGGGTCGAAACGCTGGGCGATTATATATACACCTCCGTTTGGGGCGGCGACAACCAGGGCCCTCCATGGTTTGCCAAGTATAACAAATATACCGGTGAACTTATTGAGACATTTAACATCCTGGGTGTTGACAGCGTCCGGGATCTTGCATGCGATGGGCAACATTTTTATGGAAGCAACAACAGCTCCGTCCTGTACAAGATGAATTTCACTACCCATCACCTCGTAACGGCTATCGTAACCGGTGTTCCCAATATCCGGCATGTTGCCTATGATCCCGTTCATAATGGTTTCTGGTGTGGTGGTTGGAGCGATATTAATCTGATAACCATGAATGGTACTGTTCTTGCGACGGTGCCTGCAGGAAGCGGAAGTATTGCAGGTTCAGCTTATGACGGTGTAACTCCCGGGGGGCCCTATTTATGGACACATGAGCAAGATGTCCAGGTATATAATAAACTTCAACAGTGGAAGATCACTGGAGACACACTTACAAACACGGGTGTCTGGCGAAGTGTCACCACCGTCCCGGGATGTCCGGGTAACGGCGTAGCAGGCGGTTTATGCACCGGATATGCCGGCACCCATTTTGTGATTATCGCCTTAACCCAGAGCATGCCTTGTTTCGTAAGCGCCATGGCTACGTACACGACAACCGGACCGAAAGCTCCGGTTGGACTGATGGGATATAATGCTTACAGTGATTATTCCCTCCTCAACTATAATGGTCCGGTGACCCAGACGAATTACCTCGACCAGGGCCCTGTGCCCGGCCTGAAAACATATCGGGTCAGATCGAAATATGACCTGACTGATTATGGCTATCCGGGTTTGTTCAGGGAGTCTGCTCCGGCAGGCCCGATAGAGGTTTATCTGCCGCCCTTCCATATTGTATTACAGGGTATTACTATATGGCCCGGCCAAAGCCATTGCTATGATGCCATCCAGGATATATGGGTTGCCGGTGGTGAATCTGTGTTTATCGTGGAGGAAAACGCGGAGGCAAGCCTGCTGGCTGGAAGAAAGATTACCCTTATGAAAGGGACCTGGGCCAAACAAGGCAGCTATCTTCATGCCGCCATTTCGCAAACCTACTGCGCATCCATCCCGGTCAAACAGCAAAGCCTGGAAACAATTGTAATATGGCCGGAACAAAAGCATTCACCCTTTTTTACGGTTTATCCGAACCCGGCCATGGAGGTGCTGAATATCCGTTTCCATAACGGCATAGAAAAGAAAGCCACTACGATCAGTATCTGCGATCTGACTGGCCGGCAGCTCCTTCGTTCGTCAACCGAAACAGAATCAACGGGTAGTGTTTACTTGCGGAACCTGACGCCTGGCGTTTATATTCTGCATGTTAACCGGGGAAACTTATCGGGTGTGACAAAGTTCATCAAGTTGTGAGCATCCAATGGGTATCAAGCAGATGCTATAAAAAAGGGAAAGACATATAAAGAACTTTTATCCAGGCATTTTACTTTTAGCCAAATGTTTCTTTTTTGTTCATTTGCAAAGGGAAATTATCATGATAATAGTGATATTAATATAGCAATTATTGTTGAACATATTGAAGATGATTTCTTTAATGTTCAACCAATGCTCTTTAAACCGAGAAGACAAATTGATTATCGCATTGAGCCTGTTATGATAGAAAGGGGAAATGATGAAGCTGGTTTTCTCGAAGATATTCGGGAAACAGGGATAGAAATTTTGAAAATCGTTGGTAAAAAGCTTACTTCACCGTTTAGCCGTTTTACCACCTTCCACACTACATCCCGCTCTTTTCCGAACAGCACAACGATGCAATTCCCCGGCATTTGATTAAACCAAAACCGATTTCAAAGCGCAAAACGTTCCATAATTGCCAATATTTGCAAATCGTACCCGACAGGGTATGCTTTAAAAATTTTTCAAGAAATATACCCGAAAGGGTATCTTTTCATTTTACTTCATTTTTTTTGCACCCTAAAGGGTATATGTAATATACCTGACGATGGATGAACTGATGACCCTCCATAATTTCCGGTTCACCTCATACAAACGTTTTAGGGCCAGAGATTTTTTCTGTTTCATGTGCTTTACCGGTATGCGTGTCTCGGATCTCCAGAATCTGAAAAGGGAGCATATCAGGGATGGCCAGATCTTTAAAACCACTGTAAAAACGCACAAAGGCGGAGTTATCCCCCTTAATCAATACGCCAGGACCATCCTTTCCAGGTACGAACATCAGGAGGACAGACCCCTGCCAAAACTCTCGGCACAAAAGATTAACGATCACATCAAGGAAGGCTGCGAAGAAGCGGGGATCAAAGACCTGGTCAACTATGTCGACTATTCAGGAGGGAAAGCCCGGGAGACATTCATCACCAACAGCATCATGCTGGGGATGAATACCAAGACCATCAATGAGATCACCGGCCACAAAAAGGATAGCGTTTTTAACAAGTACGTGAAGATCTCGGAAGAGTTTAGGAAACTGGAGATGGCAAGAACCTGGGATAGTATTCCACAGCGTGTTATTAAGCCAAAACATGCTCAAGGACGAAAAAGGTCCGAATAATGTTTTGTATAGAATTGTTCATTGATTTGTACTGGTCACGTGCTCTTGGATGCTAAAATTGTACTATATTTGCATTTTTAGGAACCAATTATGTAAATTAGAATACATTTTATGGAACGTAAGATCGAAAAAAAACTGGTCGACTGGAAAAATAGTTCTTCCCGTTTACCATTGATTTTACAGGGTGCGCGGCAAGTCGGTAAAACTTACAGTTTGCTTCAATTCGGGCGCAAGTATTATAAAAACACTGCCTATTTCAATTTTGAAAGCAGTAATGAATTACATGCCATATTTGACCGGGACCTCTCTCCCTCACGGATTCTGAGGGAACTTTCTGCCTATACTTCTGAACCAATGATTCCCGGGGATTCCCTTATTATTTTTGACGAAATACTAGCATGTGATAGGGCTTTGACATCCTTGAAATATTTCACCGAAGAGGCTCCGGAATACCACCTTGCTGCGGCCGGCAGTCTTTTGGGAGTATCGATAAACCGCAAGAGTCATTCTTTCCCGGTGGGTAAGATCCAATTCCTGACGATGCATCCATTGGATTTTGAAGAATTCCTTCTTGCACGAGGGAAGGACCAGGCAGTGTCGGTCATTCGGGATTGCCATGAAAAGAATGAAGTTTGCAGTCTTCACGAAACCTTCCTGGACGATTACCGCATCTTTATAGGAGTCGGCGGGATGCCACAAGTAGTCAATGAATTCATTCGGTCCAGGGACTACAATATGGTTATGGCAATACAAAAGAACATCATCGATGCTTACATTGCCGATATGGCAAAATATGCCGGACATTCAGAAACCGTGAAGATCATTGCAGCTTTTAAAAGTATCCCGTCTCAACTTGCAAAGGAGAACCGGAAGTTTCAGTATAAAATCATTAAAAGCGGTGCAAGGGCAGTTCAATATGAATCGGCTCTTGATTGGCTCTCTGCTTCGGCAATGGTAAATAAATGTACAAAAGTATCCCGGGGAAAAGCGCCGCTTAATGCTTATGCAGAAACTGCTTCTTTCAAAATATACATGGCAGATACAGGACTTTTGTGCGCCGGGTATGGCATCTCTCCTGAAGTATTTCAGAGTGAATCGCCAGCCTGGCGAAGCATAAAAGGAGCACTAACGGAAAACTATGTCGCATCAGCGCTGGATTCTAATGGATACACTTCGTATTACTGGGAGTCTGAAGGGAAGGCTGAAATTGATTTTTTAATTCAAACACAAAAGGGTGAGGTTATTCCGGTAGAAGTGAAATCAGCAGAGAATGTCAGATCAAAAAGTTTGCTGCAGTTTATCTCCATATACAATCCCCAATTCTCAATACGAATCTCCTCAAAGAATTTTGGTTTTGAGAATAAAATTAAATCGATCCCGCTTTATGCGGGTTTTTGCATTGATTATTAAACCCGGCTGGGCCACACCTTTTCTGCATCGAAGTTTTTAAGCGCGAAAGGGGTTACAATGTGACCCGTTTCGCGCCCGATCACTAACTTTTCCCATTGACTGTGGAAAAGACTGTGGGAAAATGAGGCGCTTCAATCATATGACCAGTTAAATTTTACACTCTACACAAAAGGCTGGTTTTCACCAGCCTTTTATGCAGATATTTTTACCTAAATTTTTACCTCGACTTTTGTTGACCTTTGTAATCTATTGATATTGTGTCAACTATTTCAAGATATGAGTACACTGTACTGACCAATTATCTAACTTTTCCCTAATAGAAGATTTTACGAAAGTAGTTGATTTTATTGAGCAAAAGGATGGCTTGCGCCAGGAATGGATTAAATAGAAGGAATGTCAAGCTGCTTACAAATCTTCTTGCAAAAAAGGTTGGATAACTCCTGATGTCGCCCCACTGTGGTTTGCTTCCGATTAACAGGATTAATGAAGATTGAGTGATTGGCTCCTTCCCTGACAAGGATACAGTTATGCGATGCGAGATGTTTGAGAAACTCCGTTCGTTTCATCAGACAAAGTTCAGTTTTCTGCGAATAAATTTCTTGCCCTGATAGAGACTGAGGGTTGTTTCTCTCTGATGCGAAATGATGAGTTCAAGCGCATCCTGAAGGTTTATTTTTAATTCCTCAATCGTTTTCCCTTGAGAAATAACTTCAGGAAGTTCTTCTAACTGTCCCACATACCATCCATCCTCACTTTTCTCAATAATGGCAGTAAAATCAATATGTTTGAGTTTTTTTGGTTTCATTTTGTTCATTTCTTAAAACAAAAGTAGGAAAAATTTTATTCTCTTGCCACTTGTACCACATCACTGGTCTAATCTTTCAAACATCTCGCGGGGAATGAATTCGCTCTGGATGAAGGATACAAGGAAACGGAGTAATTGTATGTGTTTATTCCGTGAGACAGGGCCCTGGTCGTTCCCCATGAGGTGGATGACCAAAACAGGGTGGCAAATCCGTTAAAATTCCAACTCGTGCTCATGTAAAAAACGCCACCGGGCAAGGCCCTGAATCCTGCAATAATGGAATCCTGTAATGGCTTTCCTGCAAAGGCACTCCCTGAATAGAAATTAAACAGGGTCGTCCATTCACCTTCGGTGGGGATGTGCCATCCCGGTGGACACAGCCCCTGATTGGCAGGTGAACCATCATACTGCATCAGTTCATCCCAACGATAAAGCCCACCATACGATGAACAATTTGAATTCAGATTGTTGTAACAGTACTTCTCGGAAATACAATTATCATATTGAAGTTGTGGTGAATTGACAACCGTTCCGTAATTCAGATTCGCTGCCATCCAACATTGACTCCCGATTTGAACAGTTGGGTATACCTTGTTATCACGGATATCAGTCAGAGTGTTTCCACAGGTAAATGAAGGGGTTGATTGGACAAGAATGGTTTTGTTCTTACTGGCACTGCATAGACTGACATTGGTATACGAGTAAGTGATGGTTTTTAATCCAATCCCTGCCATTGATGGGGTGAACACTCCTGTCGTGGAGTTGACTCCCGGGCCGGAGTAAGTCCCGTTTAATGGAATACCACCCTTTAGTTTGATGGGTTTGGCATTCAGGGTCGTGATGGTATCAAAACAGGAGGTGAAAGTCACGACAGGAGCCAGTGTTCCGCTTAGAATGATTTTATTCGAGCCGGCAGGATTGTTCGAAACACAGGAAAGGTTTGAAGTCATGACACACCGCACACTATCATTATTCAATGGATTAAAGGAATAGTTGGGAGAGTTTGTTCCGACATTAACCCCGTTTACTTTCCATTGGTAAATGGGTGCTGTTCCTCCGTTCATCGGTGTTGCCGTACAATTAACAGGTGAACCGGGACAGAATGGATTCGGTGAAGCGGTTATTGAAATCCCGGCCGGTAGTCCATTAGTTCCAATCATAGATACTGGATTACTGGATGCTGGATTACTGGATGTACAGGGTTCGGAGGATGTGAGTGTGCAAGTGACGACATCTCCCGAAACAGGGTTATATGCGTAGGTTGGATTATTTGACCCGACATTTAACCCGTTAACCTTCCACTGGTAGGATGGATTCGTACCACCGTTGGTCGGGGTGGCCGTGAAGGTAACAGAGTTACCGATACAGAACGGATTGGAAGTTGGGGAAATGGAAACACTGACCGGGAGATTCGGGGACACGACCATCGTTATCGCATTCGATGGGGCGGGGTTGTTCGATGTACAGACCGTGTTGGATGATGTCAGGATACATTGAACCACATCACCATTATTGGGTGAATATGCAAAAACAGGAGAATTTGTTCCAGAATTGACCGAATTCACCTTCCACTGGTAAACGGGATTTGTTCCACCGTTAATCGGGGTGGCAGTGAAGGTAACGGGTGTGCCCTGACAGATGTTGTTCAATGATGCTGTTATAGTCACATCAACCAAGATACCAATGGATACTTCAATGTTCTTGACTGTTGGATTCAATCCTGCACATCCGTTTGTATCAGTATAATTTATGCTGACCCACTGAAGTCCGGGAACATTCCATAATACTGTCAGGGAGGTATCCACGGTGGTACCCCCTCCTGTGATGGTTCCTCCTGATGATACAACCCATTGATATTGTGATTTGCCTGAAGAAGTAAAATAACTTGACTCTCCAACACAGGTCGTGTCGTTGCCGGAAATTATTGGCATGGGCCTTGAGTGGACGGTGACTTGAATAATAGAACTATCCCCTGTTCCGCAAGCACTAATTCCGCGAACCACAATATCACCAGAAGTGGCCAAAGAGGTGAACTCGGTTGTTATTGTATTTGTATTTAGTCCTGAAGTTATTGTCACGCCTGTCGGGAGATTCCAGATATAACCGGATGCATTGACAATCGAAGGAATAGAATATGTTATTCCTGATGAAAACTGGCAAACCTCCGAAGGTCCTGTTATTATTCCGGCTGAATCCGGAATGGTACAATTATCAAACCTTATCAGAAAATCATCATAGTTACCTCCACCGAAAATAGGTTGATGAGAACCACTTGTTGAAACACTATCCGTCGAAGTTGTTAATCCGGCAATATATATTTTGGGGATTGTTTCAGTTGTGTCAAGTGAGATATTATTTGCGATATCATAACCCGGACCACCATAATAGGTTCCCCAGATTCTTTGGCCATCGGGGTTAATCTTTGCAATGAATGCATCACTGTTGCCATTATTGGTCAGTTGGAAAGCGCCATTTGAAGCAATATTTATGGTTGACTGGGTTCTTCCGGTTACATATACATTCGCACTATCCCCGATTGAAAGTCCATTCAGAATATCTGTGGAGTCTCCACCATAATAAGTACACCAGATTCTTTGGCCAATGATATTAAACTTTGCCAGAAACCCATCGTAATTTCCACCTCCAAAAGTGGGCTGATGGATGCCCGGGGTGGAAATACCATTTGTACAGGATGTCTCACCAACGAAATAAATACCCCCCTTTCCGTCAAAAGCACAAGAGTTCCCTTTGTCCAACTCTGATTCTCCATAATAAGTTCCCCATAATCTTTGTCCGTTGAAATTAAAAGTTGTCAGGAATGCATCCCATTCGCCATTAAAATTTGTTTGAAAGGCTCCCGTGCTGGCAATGTTAAAAGTTGATGAGGTAAATCCCGTCAAACATATCAAATCAGAACCATTGGTAGATACTCCGGCACAATCATCAGGCATATTACCTCCATAATAAGTCCCCCATAATCGTTGGCCCGAACTGTCAAACCTCACTAAAAAACAGTCACCTAAGGCCGAATAAGTGGGTTGCTGAGTTCCTGATGTGGAAATGTTGAATGTAGATTCAGTGTTCCCGGCGATATATACAAATGCACTATCATCCGTTGTCACTGAGGTGATGGTCGTTCCATTCGTTCCTCCATAATAAGTACCCCAAATTCTTTGACCAATTGAATTGAATTTTATAAGAAAACCTGCGGGAGAACCCGCTATTAATGAAGGTTGATGAGCCCCCGGAGTGGAAATATTATTGTCTGATGAGGTTTGGCCGGCTATATATACAAATCCCAAATTGTCAACATGGCAACAATGTCCGACATCGTTACTATTCCCTCCATAATATGTTCCCCACAATCTTTGACCACCGGAGTCGAATTTTATTAAAAATGCATCTCCGTCATTACTTCCTATAACATTCTGGTGGGCTCCGCTTGTCGCAATATTATTGGCAGAACTTGTTTGACCGCTCAGGTATATATTTCCTTGAAGGTCAGTGGTACAAAAACCAAAGATATCATCCCCGTTCCCTCCGTAATAGGTTCCCCAAATCCTTGTCGGAATCGGGTCGATGATGATGCCCGTATTTACAGGGATATTCGTTTCACAAAACAATATAAATTCATTAGGCTTTATTTTCTTGAAAACAATTTTAACCGGAATCTTCGTTTCGTGGTCAAAAAAATAACTCTCTGGGATACACTCCTCCACGGTTGCAACTGAATTATGGATAAGTAACGACCCTTTCGCCCCTATGGTAATTTCCGGGTCGGTTATCCTTATTTTAATCGACGCAAGACTCCCTCCCGGACAAATTATAAAATTGTATTTGAACCCCTTTTCACTATCTGAAATGAATTCAAGGTCTATATTCTGATAAATATTTTTGTAGGTAACCTTTGTAAAGGTTTTTACATTAGTTATACCTGATTGGTTTGTGCCTGCCGTGTAGTAATTCAGAAAATCATCGTTGACCCCTGATGCAACAATTTTAAAATCGGGATTAGGGTCAATAATATCGAAGTCAATACGATGGAACTTAATTTCCGGCAAGCCGTCATCCACAAATTGGTAAACATCATAGCTAAAACCATTCCTTCTCAACTGGATATTCATTCCGGGAGTATTAAGCATATAAAGGACTGATGGATTAGGCTGACAATTTTGGTCGATGATTTGACCTCTATTTTCAACGAAACCTGACCCCTTGGGATTTACCTTGTCAACAGATTCGTTTTTAGCCCACAAAGCGTACGGCAGGAAAAGGAAAATCAACATGAATAATAGGCGATAATGGTCAGACCATAGGTTCACTCTATTGTCTAAAAGTGAGGGGGAAAAATATTTTGAATACCGGCCAATCATAACCGCTAAGGTAGCAATAAAAAAAGATGAAATGAAAGCAGCAGATAATCAGATTATTCCGAAGATTAAGTGAAGGACTGAACCGGACATCTAACTGATGTATCTATCAGTAAAACAAGGGATAACCCTTTTTCCTCCGAAGTGTCAGAGTGAGAATGAGGAATGCTGACGAAAAACCGGGAGGTGTAGCGGGAAGGGAATGCCGGGGAAGGTAATGATGAATAAGTGGTTGATAGTAAGTGAAGTGAGAGATGTTAAGTCTGAAACGCTAAGTCCGAACTGGGAAGTGCGAAATCCATCGGACTTCAGACTTTACAGTTCGGACTTGAACTTGTACCCGGAGCCGGTTTACTTGATTTTTAACTCAGTTTAACTATATTTTTCTGTATCAGTTGTTTATCAGCCACTTATTATTTTGAATATTTCCAAATAAACCCCGTTTTTCTCTATTTTAAGAAT
>CAYLVY010000099.1:3869-13314 GCA_964387205.1 uncultured Draconibacterium sp. | reverse complement strand
TTTTTTTTCTTGGAAAGTGGTTTATGGAAGCTTACGAGTTTATTCTTTAAATGAAATTGTTTTCCATTGATGGTCAGCGTGTTGATGATGGTTTCTGTCCTGATGTCCCAGTATGGGGGCGAAGGAACAAAACAGGAGGCATCCAGGTTTGTCAGTTCAATATTGTTGAAAATGAGGGGTGCAGTTCCTGTCAGGTAAACGTAAGTTGATTGATTACCAAAAGTAGTGCTGCTGATTTTAATCGTAGAAGTGCCCGCATTCAGGGTAAGATTGGTACTGTGCAGATTCATGGGTACCGTGCTGTTGGAGTTGCAGGTGATGGTGGAACTTCCCAGGGTCAGCGTCCGTACAGCAGTCGAGGAAGACCAAATGGAGCGGCAGAAGATATCCTGGTCGTTGGTGCTGAAAGCGCCAGCAGATAGGCTGATGTGTCCGTTGATATTCAGGGGGTCCATCAGTGTCCAGCCACCGCCTTGTCCTGTAAATGAGAGCCCGGCCATTGTTTTGCCCTTTGTTGTGATGGTTTTTCCGGGAGTCGGGGATTCAAAAGTGACGGTTCCCTGAAGATTCCATTGCATGGCTGTGATCAGTGTGAATGATCCATATATGCGAATCCCGACATTTCCGGAAATTTTCGGATTGTTTGTCGCCCCTGTCCAGTCCATGTCACGACAAACAGCCGTTCCTACGTAGATCGCAACCGTCTGGTCGTTTTCAGTAAAAGAGTTTTCATCAAAAAACACATCATCGAACGGGGTAGGTATCTGCAGGTGGTTGATATTTCCCCCCGAGGTGGTTGCCCAGTGGTTGAGATCAGACCAGCTCCCGCCATTACCAACCCAGTAATAATCGAGGGCATTCGCCTGAATCTGGAACAAACCGGTCAGGCAGAGCAGCCATAGCCATGACAAAAATTTATGGTTCATCCGGATTTGAGGATTATATTATTTTCCTAAGGGGACTTCGTAAATTCATAACTGAAGAGTAAAACGCAGCATATTGTACGGCCGGTAAACCTAAAAACAGCCCAAATATGTCTTTTCTGAATTTAGGGCAGAAGATTGGGTTTGTTCTTTACAAATATAGAGTACAAATCGATGGTTGTGTTATCTTTTTAGCAAAAAAACCTAAAAATAATGGGTGTGGATCTAAAGCTGATGCCTGAAGTGTCTTGCAGCCCTGTTTTTTTCTAATTTAGCCAAAAATTTGACCGCATATGATCCATCAAGCCCTTATTCATCCCCGAAGCATCGTCGTGATCGGTGGTTCCAATGATGTTCAGAAACCCGGCGGAGCGGTGCTGCGAAACCTTATCAGGGGCCGGTTTGCCGGGGAACTCTATGTGACTAACCCCAAGGAAAAGGAGGTGCAGGGTATCCGGAGTTATCAGGACCCTGCAGGCCTGCCGGAGGTGGACCTGGCCATTCTGGCGATAGCGGCCAGGTTTATTCCCGATACGGTATCATTGCTGGCGGATCAGAAGGGGACCAGGGGTTTTATCATCCTCTCAGCCGGATTCAGTGAAGAGAACGAAGCCGGGAAACTTCTGGAAAAGCAGGTGGTGGATACAGTCGAACGTGTGGGCGGCTCCCTGATTGGCCCCAATTGCATCGGCTATCTCAACCCCTGGTATCACGGGGTTTTTACACAGCCAATTCCCACGCTGCGGCCTGATGGTTGCGATTTTATTTCCGGGTCCGGCGCTACTGCCGTGTTCATCATGGAGGCGGGCATACCAAAGGGACTGACCTTTTCCCAGGTTTTTTCAGTGGGCAACAGCGCACAGCTCGGTGTGGAAGAGGTGCTCGGACATCTTGACGAAACCTTTGATCCGGCCACGAGTTCAAGGATAAAATTATTATACATTGAAGCGATCGCCAAACCGGAAAAACTGCTCCGGCACGCTTCATCGCTCATCCGGAAAGGCTGCCGCATCGCAGCCATCAAGGCCGGTTCATCAGAGGCAGGGAGCCGGGCGGCTTCTTCTCACACCGGCGCATTGGCCAGTCCGGATGTGGCGGTTGATGCCCTTTTCAGAAAAGCAGGGATCGTCAGGTGCCACGGAAGGGAAGAGCTGATCAGTGTGGCCTCCATATTCACCCTTCCCGGTCTGAAAGGAAATAGCATGGCCATCATTACCCATGCAGGCGGCCCGGCTGTGATGCTTACCGATGCCCTTTCCGATAATGGCATGAATGTTCCCCACATCGACCAGCCTGAATCGGAAAAACTGCTGGCAGAACTCTATCCGGGCTCTTCTGTAGCCAATCCTATAGATTTTCTGGCTACAGGAACCGCGGCTCAACTGGGAACCATTCTCGATTATACTGATCAGAAGTTTGACATTATTGACGGTATGGCGGTGATATTCGGGACGCCGGGACTGACAAGGATCTTTGATGTTTATGATCTTCTTCATGAAAAGATGAATCGAACGAAGAAACCGTTATATCCCATTCTGCCATCCGTTCTTACGGCACACGAAGAGGTTGCCTCTTTTGTCGGGAAAGGGCATGTTTTCTTTTCCGATGAAGTGGTATTTGGCCATGCACTGGCAAAAGTCTATCATACCCCTTCCCCGGCCCCTTCCGCTCCGGTGTTGCCGGAAGTGGATAAGGCTACGATCCGCAGGATCATTGACGGGTGTAACGATGGATATATAGGGCCTTCTTCCATCCAGGGACTGATGGATGCCTGTGGCATCCCCAGGGCGGGCGAGGCGGTGGTGACCAACGCCGATACCGCTGTCACAGAGGCTAAAAGTCTTGGATTTCCGGTGGTGATGAAGGTAGTCGGCCCGGTTCATAAATCGGATGTCGGTGGTGTGGTGCTGAATGTAAAAGATGAAATCAGGGTGCGACAGGAGTTTGAACGGATGATCAGGATCCCGGAGACCACTGCTGTACTTATCCAGCCCATGTTATCCGGTATCGAATTGTTTGCCGGGGCCAAGGCAGAGCCCAAATTCGGCCATCTTATCCTTTGCGGGATGGGTGGAATTTTCATTGAAGTCCTGAAGGATGTGGCGGCAGGATTGGCGCCGGTTTCGGGCGGAGAGGCGCTCGCCATGATCCGTTCCCTGAAGAGCTATAAGATCATACAGGGCGTCAGGGGGCAGAAAGGGGTCAGCGAAGAGGGTTTTACCGATATACTTGTGCGGTTATCCGCTTTGCTGAAACATGCCCCGGAGATCACCGAACTCGATTTCAACCCGCTGCTTGGCAACGAGAAAGGCGTAATTGCCGTGGATGCCAGGATCCGGATCAGAAAATCCTGAAGTGGAGATCAGAAAAGCCGTTCGAAAAAGGTAACAGCAAGAGAGGGTTTCAGGGCAATGGTGAAGATGACTCCATACACAGCGCCCCAGAAGTGGGCGTCATGCCCGATATTGTCGCCTCCCCTGCGGCTCATATAGTACTCGTATGCCAGATAAAGTACCCCGAATAAAGGTGCCGGGATCGGAACAGGAATAAAAAGGAGCATGATCTTCCCTGCAGGGTAAAGGATAATACTGGCAAACAGTACGGCTGAAACCGCTCCGGAAGCTCCGACGGCATTGTAAAATACATCATTGCGGTGTTTTCCGAAAGAGGGCAGGATGGAAATGATAAGGCCTCCAATATACAGAAGGAGAAAATAAAATCCGTGTTTTTCCGGAAAATATTCACCGTAAAAGGTTTCCACTACCCGCCCAAAAGAGTACAGCACCAGCATATTGATGAGCAGATGAAGCAAACCGGCGTGGATCAGCCCATAGGTGAGAAAACGATACCACTGTGCCGGTTCTCTTGCATCAACCGCGTTGAATTTCAGACGATCAAACAGATTTCTGTTGCTGAATGACAGTACCGAAATGATGCCGGTTATGACGATGATTATAATCGTAAACATAGTCTAACTTTTCAGCGCTCTGCGAGAAATTTCCCCGGGCCTCTGCATTACCTGAGAGATAGTTCCTGAAGGATTTTCCTTTGTATAGTCAATTTCACTGCCCATTACGCTGTGCGGGATCAGGAAAATAATGAGCAGGACAATGGAAGCCAGCACGGGCCATAGTCTGTTTTGCCGCTTCCGGTGAACGACCACAAGGGTAATGACCCAAAACAAAAAAGCAATCAGGGATTTATTATCAGTAAGATCGTGTCCGAAAGGCCATCCGGTCCAGTAGGCACCGAACGAATATTTCTGGACGATCGGGCCGAAGATCATTCCCCCCAACCCGAGAAAAATAACGGTCAGCCAGGTATAAAGATAAACATGCTTCATGCGGAAAAGTGCCAGGAGCCCGGTCAGCGTGGAAAAGATCATGGCAAAAAAGATGAAGAAAATGTGCGGGATCAGGGCCGGACCAGGTACTGCTCCTTTATAACGAAGGATAGCCGGAGTCGCGTTCAGCAATACCGGTTGCCCGTCTTTGGAAAGCGTTACATGGTACATGACTTTACCGGCAGGCGGTTGCTGGGGAAGATTTCCGACCAGCGTGTCTCCCCTGCGTACCATCTGTTGATAACTCCATTCATCATGACTTTTGTACCGACGCAGTTTGAGCTCACCCTTGACCGAAGTGTCCGGAACGACCACCTTTACCGGAGCGCCATCGGTGCCATCATAAGTTCTTATCAATCTGTAAGATAATTTTTGGCCGGCAATTTCGGCCTTGCCCCTCATCGGGTAAGTCGGCCCGGTCATTCGCTGGTAAACGGCAATAGCCAGCGTAAATAAAACTGCAAAGATCCAGATCAGGACGTATTTGAAGGTGTGCCCCATTGTATACTACTTTGATTTAGTTCTTAATTAGATTCATTCTGCAAAGGTAACAATTTGCTTTCAGAATTGATCAGGATCTCATATACCTTTTGATGGATGTTGGTCCTGATGTTCATGCCGGATAGTTTATTGTTGCTGGCATCAGGGAAAACCCTGTTGGAAAGGAAAACATAGAGGAGGTCATATTTCGGATCCGCCCAGACATAGGTCCCGGTAAAACCCGAATGGCCGAAACTGAGTGCAGAGGCGGCAATGCATGATGGGCCCGAGGCGGAAGGTTCCGGAAGGGGGTTGTCAAATCCGGGGGACCGGCGATTGTGGTTTTCGGTATCCCAGGCGGCGGTGAATTTTTCTACGGTAGCAGGGGTGAGGTACTTACGCCCTCCGTAACTGCCTTTGTTGAGCAGCATCTGCAGGATCACGGCCAGGTCCCTGGCATTGCTGAAGAGTCCGGCATGTCCGGAAATTCCTCCCAGCATCGCTGCCCCGGGGTCGTGGACATATCCGCGGAGCAACTGATGGCGGAAAGCCTGATCATCTTCAGTGGGCATTATCCGTTCCACGGGAAATTTTTCCAGCGGATTAAAAGTCATCGTCTGAAGACCAAGTGGTTTATAGAACTCCTTACTCAGGTATTGCTCAAACGGTTGTTCAGCAATTCTTTCCACCGCCATCCTGAGCAGATAGAATCCCAGATCGCTGTACTTGTACTTCCCCTCCTTTTTCAGGGGTGAGCGAAGTATCTCCTCCAGGATGATCTCATGGTAGTTGTCTCGGATATAAAGATCCCGGCAAACGGGAACGGTAAACCGGTCGCCCGGCACGTTCCGGTACCAATCCGGGTCCGGTTTATGATGTTTAAGGGTGTTTTTATAGAAGGGTATCCAATCCTGGAGTCCTGCCTGATGCGCCAGAATATCGCCGATTTTCAGATGGGCTTTGTCGGTACCTTTGGTTTCGGGAAGGAATTTTTCCAGACGGTCATCCAGGGCGATCTTCTGTTCATCATAAAGTTTCATGATGGCCAGCGTGGTAGCGGCAATCTTGGTGATACTCGCCAGATCATAAAGGTTTTGGTTCCCGGTGATTAAAGAGTCGCCATAGGAAGGATTTCCATACGATTTTTCAAAGAAAACCCTGCCCTGTTTCGCCAGCAATACCTGACAACCCGGGAAAGCCTTGCCTGCAATCCCGTCATTGACAATGGAATCGATGGCATACAAAGCTTCCGAAGGAATGCCAAGTTCTTCAGGATATGCCGATTCCAACCTGGATTTTTCAGTGGTTTCACTGGTTCCTGCAGGTCGGAAAGTGGTTGATACCGGTAAAGTCCCCTGCAGCGGAATACCTCCGAAAATCGCTTCGGCAGCGCAGCGTCTTGTTTGCGCATTATCCTGGTAGGCAATGATCACGGCTTCACATTTCTGCGGATAGGTGAACATATTGAGCGCATAAGGTGTTCCGAACAGAGTCAGTATGGTCCGGTGCACAGCGCTCAGGGAGTCGACAACCTGCTTCACAGAAGCCGTGATGCCATAACTGGTCCCCGGGTTGCTGCTGATTCCGTAAACTCCGGCAATCAAAAGATCAAACGGTGACACTTTCCGTATGATGGAGTCGATGTTATTTTTTCCGAATTGTTTGGGAAGTCGGAACGCAGTGATATCTGCATATTGCGACAGGGTTTGCGCGAAGAGGTCAGGCATGGTATCTCCGATGGACAAAACGGCGATTTTCCGGCGGTTGGAATATTGGATTGGCAGGATTTGCAACGGATTGCTCAACAGGGTCAGGGATTCTTTGACCATAACAGAAGCGAGGGCAGCGGAAGCCGGGGCATTGATATCCCTGATGAGTCCCTTGGTCAGTATCTCCCGCGGCTTATCAAGTCCCAGATTTTCTTTCAGTGCCAGGATGCGTTTGCATTTGTATGCCAGCAGATCCGGAGAAATCAGGCCACTGTCGATGGCGGTTTTGATCCCACGGATAGCCAGGTCAATATGCTGGGGAAGGAGCAAAATGTCGTTGCCGGCCAGGAGTGCCCTAACTTCAATCTCACCGGGTTTGAAATACTTTGTAACTCCCTGCATATCAAGTGCGTCGGTGACAACATACCCTTTAAAGCCAAGTTCATTCCTGAGCAGACCGGTGATGACAACCGGCGACAGGGTGGTGGCGGTGTTGGGGGTGGTATCGAGTTGCGGCATATACAGGTGGGCCACCATAATGCCCTGCAGCCCTGCCCCGATCAATGCCCGGAAGGGATAGAGTTCAATGCTGTCAAGCCGCTTCCTGTCATGATTGATCAACGGAAGTGTGTAATGGGAGTCGAAATCAGTATCGCCATGACCCGGAAAATGCTTCCCGGTAGGCAGGATCCCTTCATCCTGCATACCTTTCATATAGAGGATGCTTTTCGCTGCTACTTTTGTTCTCTCCTCACCGAACGACCTGAACCCAATGACCGGGTTACGGGGATTGTTGTTGATGTCGGCAACCGGGGCAAAGTTGAAATGAATACCCATTCTGCGGCAGTCTTTCCCGATGATCCTGCCCATTTTGTATATCAGTGAGTCATTTTTTACAGCGCCCAGGGCAATTTGTCGCGGGAAAGAGAAGGCGCTGTCGAGCCGCATCCCGAGCCCCCATTCTGCATCAATGCTGATGATCATGGGTGTACGGACGCTATCCTGCAGGCGGTTGACCAGAGAGGCTTGCCTTACCGGTGATCCCTGGAAGAAACAGAGTCCGCCCGGGTTGTAATTTCTGACAATGGCGGCAAGGCTGTCGTCATATACGGCATTTCTGGCAGAATAGGCCCGGATGATGAAGAGCTGGGCAATCCGGTCTTCAGCAGAAAGAGAATTAAAAACGGAATCCACCCACGGGGAAAATCTATCCTGGGCAAAGGTTAAGACCGGAGCGAACAGAAACCAGGAAAACACCAGAAAGATGATGCTCCGAACTCGCCGGCGGGGTCGCAGGGAATTGCAAAAGAGGGTCATGAGCTATATTTTACAGGAGAATGCAAAGATGACAAATTCTTGCTTTCGCGGATGGCTAATTTTTCAGCACATGCATCCTTACCGGGATTTATAATATCTTTGCGGCCATGGCAGAAAGGCAATTTTGTAGAAGGAAATCAGTTATCTTTATTAATCTCAGATATTTAGAATCATTATGTTGACCATCGAAGATCTGGAGCACATATCCGGGCAGGTGCGCCGCGATGTGGTACGGATGGTGAGCGCTGCCCAGTCGGGCCATATCGGAGGTGCCCTTGGCGCAGCCGATTTTCTCACCGCACTCTATTTCAAGATTATGAAACCGGATCCACTCCGGTTTACCATGGATGGAAAGGGTGAGGATCTTTTTTTTCTTTCCAATGGACACCTGTCGGCCGGTTGGTACAGTGTCCTGGCAAGATATGGCTACTTTGACCTTGCGGAACTGTCCACTTTCAGATACCTTGGTTCACGGCTTCAGGGGCATCCGGCCACCGCGGAGCAGCTTCCCGGTGTAAGGGTATCATCCGGATCCCTTGGACAGGGTTTGTCTGTGGCGATTGGGGCTGCACTTGCTAAAAAACTGAACGGTGACGACAGGCTGGTCTATGTTTTGATGGGCGACGGAGAACTCCAGGAAGGACAAAACTGGGAAGCGCTGATGTTCGCAGCCGCGAGGGGAGTGGATAATGTGATCGCCACACTCGATTATAACGGCCGGCAGATTGATGGCCCTGTGGATGAAGTGCTGGACCTTGGGGAGGTGGAGGAAAAATTCAGGGCTTTCGGGTGGACGGTACTGAAAATGCAGGGAAACGACATGAAAGATGTGGTGGAAACAATCAAACAGGCACAATGGTATACGGGGCAGGGTAAACCGGTGATGATCGTGATGTACAGCCATATGGGCTATGGAGTTGACTTTATGCTCGATAACCACGAATGGCATGGAACTCCACCCGATGCGGAACATACCGAACGTGCGCTTGCCCAACTACCGGAAACGATGGGCGATTTTTGATGCTGAATACGTATAACCTTTCAGGTGATATAATATGTTAAAGTGCTTTTTAACAGGACGATGGAGTATTTTCGCAGCCTTTTGTCTGTTAACTATACTGCCGGGCTATTCCCAGAATATCCGACCTGCAAAACCTGCTGTCCCTACCACACGGATCTTGTTTATTTTTGATGCATCCAACAGTATGCATGGTACATGGCAAAGCGATACCAAGTATAACATCGCCGTGAAAATTCTCTCCAGCATCCTGGATTCCTTAAAGAATAAGCCGAATCTCGAATTGGCCCTCCGGGTTTATGGCCATCAGAAAAAAATCCCGCCTCAGGATTGCGACGATTCGAAACTTGAAGTGCCTTTCGGAAGTAATAACGCCATGAAAATACAGTTGGCATTCAATACCATTGTCCCCAAAGGTACAACCCCTATTGCGAAATCATTGTCTCTCGCTGCGAAGGATTTTTCCCCCTGCCGCAATTGCCGGAATGTCATAATCCTGATCACCGACGGCATTGAGGAGTGTGGCGGTGACCCCTGCGAGGTTTCCAGGGAGTTGCAAAAGCAGGGTATTGTCCTCAAACCGTTTGTGATCGGCATCGGCCGGGATTTCAGGAATGAATTCGAATGTGTGGGAAGGTATTTCGATGCGACCAGT
>CAYLVY010000099.1:0-3859 GCA_964387205.1 uncultured Draconibacterium sp. | reverse complement strand
CACGGAATGTGATCATAACCCGGACATTGAATCCGACGACCATGCAGGTAAATCTCCTTGATACTGATTATCAGCCAACCGAAACCAATGTCAACATGACTTTTTATGACATGGAGACCGGGAATGTTAAATACAATCTCGTTCATACGCTTAATGCCAGGGGGTTGCCCGATACCCTTGATGTCGACCCTCTTTTGCAGTATCGCATTGTTGCCCACACCATTCCGCCTGTTACCAAGGATAGCGTGAAGATTATCGCGGGCACCCACAATATCATAGGGTTGGACACCCCCCAGGGATCTCTTTCTTTCAGGACCAATAGCACCAGTACCATAAAATTTATGCCATGCATCATCCGGAAACATGGTGATCCAAAAACTTTGTATGTGCAGCAGTTTGATCAGACCGAACAATATATTACCGGCCTGTACGATGTGGAGATTTTGTGCCTTCCCCGTCTGATCTCTGAAGGTGTCGATATCCGCCAAAGCCAGACTACTACCATTGAAATCCCGCTGCCCGGGACGGTGATGCTTGAAAAGCCTTCCTATGGTTATGGCAGTTTGCTGCTGGACGATCCCGGGAAGGGGCTTATCCTGCTGTACACCCTGAAAGACAATGCTGACCAGAAAGAGACCCTATACCTGTTACCGGGTAATTACAGGGCGGTTTTTCGTTCCCGACAGGCCACCCGGGCTTTTTCAACGGTGGAGAAGCAGTTCAGGGTTGAATCAGGAAAAACTTTACATATCAAATTTTAAAGGATCAGCCATGGAATACACGAATACAGGTTCCCGGGATACCCGCTCCGGATTTGGTGCCGCCCTGCTGGAACTTGGCCGAAAAAATCCCGATGTGGTTGCACTTTGCGCCGACCTTTCCGGTTCACTGAAGATGGATGCCTTTGCGAAGGAATTTCCCGACCGGTTCTTTCAGACCGGCATCGCCGAGGCTAACATGATTTCCCTCGCGGCTGGTCTGACTATCGGTGGAAAAATCCCTTTTACAGGTACGTTTGCCAATTTCAGCACCGGAAGGGTTTACGACCAGATCCGGCAATCAGTGGCCTATTCAGGAAAGAATGTGAAGATCTGCGCCAGTCACTCCGGACTGACACTGGGGGAAGACGGGGCAACACACCAATCGCTGGAGTATATCGGCATGATGCGGATGTTGCCCGGGATGGTCGTTATCAATACTTGCGATTACAATCAAACCCGGGCAGCCACCATAGCGGTAGCTGATTATCCCGGACCGGTTTACCTTAGGTTTGGCCGTCCCAAATGGCCAAATTTTACCCCCGAAAATGAAACTTTCATCATTGGCAGGGCAGTGAAAATGTTGGAAGGCAACGATGTTTCGATATTTGCCACCGGTCACATGGTGTGGAATGCGCTCCAGGCTTGCCGGTTGCTGGCCCAACAAGGCGTATCTGCCGAACTGATAAACATTCATACCATAAAACCCCTTGACCATGAAGCGGTACTCCAATCGGCGTTCAGGACACGATGCGTGGTTACCGCCGAGGAACACAGCCGCTATGGAGGTCTCGGAGATGCCATAGCCCAGTTGTTGGCCTTACATCATCCGGTACCCCTGGAAATGGTTGCTGTGGATGACAGGTTCGGGGAAAGTGGTAAACCGGAAGAGTTGTTGAAGAAATACCACCTCGATGTCCCGGATATCCTGGATGCTTCCCTGAAGGTCATCGGCAGGCGGGGATAGGCTTCCCGCCCTGACAGGTTTTCTATCCGAAATGCCTGGTTTTGTCATTCCTTGAAAGCAGTACCGGTATCTCCTTGTCGATATACAACGGAACTGTTTCGACCGAGACATTGGAGGTGTCAAGTCCCAGCGCCCTGACCTCAGAAATGCCGAATTTTTTAAAGATGGCATAAAGGTCCATGATGAACTGTTCTTTTGGAGGAAAGTCGAAGTCGTAATTCTGGATCCGGTCGATGACAACGAACCGGAAATCGCTGGATACATGGAATTGCCGGAGTGATTCATAATGGCTGACCAGGTCGATCTCCCCGTTGCGGCTCATCTCCTCCAGTACCTGCCTGAAAAACAGGTTTACCCTGGGCTGTACCTTGAACCCGATCTTAAAATCAACTTTTATAAGGACCCCTTCAATGATGTGGGTAACTTTGTATTCCAGCACATGTGGGTCGTCCAGGATGTCAATATGCAAAAGCCAATAGGTGTCGGCTCTTTTAGGCTGCTTGTTTAAGATGCTGTAAATGATCTTCGATTCGACATCCGTTTCGCGGTTGGCTTTGGTCAGAAAGACCAGGTTGGTAGCATATTTCGGGATGGATTGGTCTTTTGATAAGGATTGAAGTACCTCTTTGTAATGGTCGATTTTCAGGAATTCGATAAAGCTGTTCTTGATTTTTCTGCCGTTGAACCATACATACATGATA
This sequence comes from uncultured Draconibacterium sp., assembly GCA_964387205.1. Taxonomy (GTDB): domain Bacteria; phylum Bacteroidota; class Bacteroidia; order Bacteroidales; family FEN-979; genus CAIVAT01. Next base: position 1,433 of record CAYLVY010000099.1, on the reverse strand, counting down.
ATGAACAGCACGCTGCCGATCATAAAGGTAAAATATCCCCCGTGCATGAATTTATTGAGATTGGCTATCAGGAATGATCCTTCAATAATCAGGTACAGGAAAAGAAACAATGCCAGCATGTATTTAGGTACATGTTTGTAGTACAGAAAAACCCCCAGCAGGATGGTGGTCATAAGCATGGTGATGTTGATGGTCAGGCCATAGGCTGCCTCCATGTTGGCTGATTTCTGAAAGAACAGGACGATGAAAATGCATCCGAAATAGAGCACCCAGTTGATGCTGGAGATATACATTTGTCCCTTGACATTGGTTGGATAGTTGATGCGGACCTTGGGCCAGAAGTTAAGAGAAATGGCTTCGCTGATCAGGGTAAAACTGCTGGTGATCATGGCCTGGCTGGCGATGATAGCGGCGACGGTGGCAATGATAATACCCGGCAAAAGGAACCAGGAGGGCATGATGGCGAAGAATGGGTTGGTCCATTCATTGACATAGTCGGAGTGAGTAATGATCCAAGCTCCCTGTCCGAAATAGTTGAGCAGGAGGCAGGTTTTTACATAGCCCCAGGTGACCCTTATATTATTTCTGCCGCAATGGCCCAGGTCGGAATACAATGCATCTGCTCCTGTTGTACACAGAAAGACAGCCCCGAGTAGTATGAACCCGTTGGGATGCATGGTGAGAAATTCCATGGCATAGGTAGGATTCAGGGCTTTCAGGATGGCCGGATGGGAGATCAGTTGCATTACTCCCAGCACACCAAGCATGGAGAACCAGATAAACATTATTGGGCCGAAAGACTTGCCGATGGTCTTAGTGCCGAATTTCTGAATGAGGAAAAGGGCGGTGATGATCATCAGGGCAATGGGAACGACCGGGATTCTGGGGTTCCTGATCAGCAGCCCTTCAACGGCTGAAACGATGGTGATGGCGGGGGTAATGATACTGTCGGCCATCAGGGTACATCCTCCGATGATAGCAAAGATGAAGGCCCAGGAAGCCCGTTTGCGGATCAGGGCGAAGAGGGCGAAGATGCCTCCTTCTCCGTTGTTATCCGCCCGAAGGGCGAAAATTATGTATTTGATGGTGGTCTGAAGGGTCAGTGTCCAGAAGATGCAGGAGAGCCCGCCCATCACAAAACTGTCGTTGAGCATATGTGCACCCGACAATATGGCCCGCATAACGTACAACGGTGAGGTACCGATGTCGCCATAGATGATCCCCAGGGTTACGATCAGCCCCGCAGTGGATATCTTATTGATCTGCGGCCCGGAAACGGCTCGGTTCATAATTTAGGCTGCTTTTTTCTTTTGCAGATGATTCTGGATAAAGGCATACACGATCGGCAGTACCGAGATCAGGATAATGGCGAAGATCACGATGGTAAAGTTCCTTTTCACCACTGGAATGTTGCCGAACAGATAACCGGCCAG
>CAYLVY010000098.1:0-13540 GCA_964387205.1 uncultured Draconibacterium sp. | reverse complement strand
GGTACATTTGCGAAATAAGAACCATCAGGAAACAAAACGGAGAAAAATCCGGGACCCGGCAATGTATTCCAAAAAATCTGAAATGTGAGCGCTGAAAATCCGGACGGATTTATTCGTCCAAGTTGGGATGAATATTTTATGGAGATCGCCCATACTGTCTCCAAGCGGGCAACCTGCGACCGCGGGCGGAGTGGATGCGTTATCGCCCGTGACAAGCAGATACTGGTTACCGGTTATGTCGGCTCCCCGAGGGGCCTGCCGCATTGCGATGATGTGGGGCACCTGATGAAAAAGGTACTTCACGAGGATGGCCGGATCACCCGGCATTGCATGCGCACCGTGCACGCCGAACAGAATGCCATATGCCAGGCTGCCCGTCTTGGCATCCCGCTGGAAGGCGCAACCCTCTATTGCAGGATGACACCCTGCCGGACCTGTGCCATGCTCATCATTAATTGCGGCATCGTCAGGGTACTGTGTGAAAAAAGGTATCACGACGGAGTGGAATCGGAGGAGATATTCCGGATGGCAGGGGTGCAACTGGAGTATATCAGCGATGAGATACAGCACTACGAAAACCAGTGACCAGGTTGAAATTTACCAGATCATGGTTTCCCGTGAGCCATCCGACCGCACATATCCCCTGAACATAGCGTTGGTATTGAATGGCATGGCAATGTTCCCTTTCCGGTCCACCGCAATCAGCCCTCCGGAAACCTGCAACAGTTTCAGGTCTTCCATGATGATCCCGCCGGCTGCTTTCTGCAGATCCTGACCCAGGTAGGCCATCCTGGCCGAAACGTCATAGGCCACTACCCGGCGGATGAAGAACTCCCCGTGACCGGTAGCCGATACCGCACAGGTCTGGTTGGAGGCATAGGTTCCTGCCCCGATGACAGGCGTATCCCCTATCCTTCCCGGCATCTTTCCCATCATCCCTCCGGTGGAGGTGGCTGACGCCAGGTTACCCCGTACATCCAAAGCCACGGCGCCGACAGTACCCCGCGGATATTGCTGCCATTTTTCCCATGCTGCTTTTCGTTCAGGTGTAATGAACCAACTGTTTTCCACCAGCTCAAGTCCGGCACGGGCTGCAAACCGCTCCGCTCCGGTTGCCGTAAGCATCACATGTTTTGTGCTGTCCATCACCCTTCGGGCGGCGGTAACCGGATGCCGGATGGTAGTTACCCCCGATACCGCCCCGGCCTTACCTGTAGCGCCATCCATGACAGAGGCATCGAGTTCTGCCTTTCCTTCGGCATTCAGTACCGCTCCCCTGCCTGCATTGAACAGAGGACAATCTTCCATAAAACGAACCACCGCTTCCACTGCATCCATACTGCTTCCGCCGCCGGCCAGGATCGTCTTCCCGACACCCAGCGCTTCATCGAGTTTTTGAAGGTAACCTCTCTCTTCTGCATCACCCATGCTCCCTTTCGGCGGGCCGCCAGCCCCTCCGTGAATCACCAGTACCCAGTTTACGGTTGAATCAGCAGTCTCAAACTGCCCGGAAGCATCAACGGTGTGATGCCAGACAAAATGGACGATCAGCGTCAACAACAACCATTTTATTAAATATATAGTTCTCATAATCTATATCTTGTATTAATACTCAACCATTATCAAATCCGCAACAGACTCCGGATCATGGAAGAAAAATCAAGAATTCCCGTCAACTGCAGCAGGGTGATCACCACCGACAAAAGGATCACGGCCCTGATAAAAGGAGCCCCCTTTTTTACTGCCAGCCAGGAGGCAACGACGGCTCCGATCATACTTCCGGCCGAGAGGATCAATCCGTAGAAATAATCCACCTTGCCGTCGATCATGAAAACCAGGAGTGCAAATACAGCATAGAAAAAGACGATGAGGTTCTTCACCGCGTTGGCTTTCACCAGATCATATCCCGTGCCCAGTACCAGGGCCATCAGCAGGAAATAACCTACGCCAACCTGAATAAAGCCACCATAAAAACCCACCAGGAAAAACAAACCGTACTGCCACCATTGTAAGGGTTGTTGCAGCAGGCCGGTTTTTTCTTTCAGCCATTTATCGGGTTTATAAAAAAGAAAAAAAACCATGATCACCATGGCGATCCCCATGGCGATCTCGATGACCCTTTCGTTGACATCCACCGCGAGGTAAGCCCCCAGAATGGCGCCGATGGTAGCCGGAACCGACAACCACACAGGCCGGAGGTTGGTGAACATTTTCTGACGCGTAAAACTACCCACTGAGGAGAGGGTCTGGAAAAAGATGCTGATCCGGTTGGTCCCGTTGGCCACGTTGGCCGGTAGCCCCAGCAAAATCAACAGTGACAGACTGATCACTGAACCACCACCCGACAGGGTATTGATAAAACCGACCAAAATACCTGCCAGAACCAGAATGACAACCTCCATCATATAAAATCCGTCTTACGGGTTATTAGCTATTCGGCCCATCCTGCTTTTGTGCCGGCCATAAGCGAAATAGATCACCAGCCCGATCAGCAGCCACAAAAGGAACCTCAACCAGTTGGTGGTCCCCAGTTGTGCCATCAAGTAAAGGTTGGTGAGCAATCCCAGGACAGGGATAAGGGAATACTTTCTCACAACCGCGAACCAGGTGATTATGATCGAAACGATCATAAAAACCAGGATCGGTATATGGTGGGCAACATCGGACGTGAAGGTACGAAACCATTCGGACGTAAGGGAAGCCAAACCCGATATCCACCCTTCTGCACCCGGCGCATTCCTGTTCGACCATCCGGTGGCCCAAAATACCAGTATCCAGAGCAATGGCAACCAGTAACGGCTGTTGAAGTAAGGTATCCGGAATCCTTTTTCACCGGTGGAAGTGTCCTGAGGTTGCCGGTTGGCATCCAGTACCAGCACCCCGCCGGAAACGAGGACGAACGCAAACAATGTTCCGATGCTGGTCAGGTCGGTCACCTCTGTCAGGTTCATAAACAATGAAGGCACTGCCACGAGGATCCCTGCGATGATGGTGGCAAACCACGGGGTCCTGAATTTTGAGTGAATCCTGGAGAAGGATGGGGGTAAAAGTCCATCCCGGCTCATACTCATCCAGATACGCGGCTGGCCAACTTGGAAAACCAGGAGTACGCTGGCCATGGCAACAACGGCACTCAGGGCGATGATCCCCGAGAACCTGGTCAGGTGAAGCTTTTCAAAGGCGAAGGCCAGAGGATCGCCCACAGCCAGTTCTGAATAGTGTACCATACCCGTCAGAACGAGGCTGATAAGAATGTAAAGGACCGTTGTGATGACCAGTGCCAGGATGATGGCACGCGGGAGGTCTCTCCTGGGGTTCCGGCACTCTTCGGCTGTCGTGGAGATGGCATCGAAACCGATATAGGCAAAGAAAACCCCGGAAACCCCTTTCAGGACGCCGGTAAGACCGTTGGGTGCAAAAGGGCTCCAGTTTCCGGGATCGACATAAAATGCCCCGACTGCAATGATCACCAGGAGTATTCCGATCTTCAGAAAAACCATAAGGTTTCCGGCCACTTTAGTCTCGTAGATGCCGATATAGACCAGTGTGGTGATGAAAACAACGATCGTGAAAGCAGGTATGTCGGCGATAAGCCGCAGGTTTCCAATCATGGGCGCCGATATCCATGCCTGATATGCTGTTTGGAGAGAAGCGGGAAGGTCTCCCGACAGTGCGCCTGCTGCCAGCATTCCGGCAGCCTCCTGATAGCCCCGTGCAGCCGAGAGATAATCGATACCGGCATAGGCAGGCACATGGAGCCCCATCCCTCCTAGACATCCTGTAAAATAGTCAGACCATGAGATTGCCACTGCGATGTTGCCGATGGCATATTCCATGATAAGGTCCCATCCTATGATCCAGGCGATGAACTCCCCGAAACTGGCGTAGGCATAGGTATAAGCGCTCCCGCTGACAGGGATCACCGACGCGAACCGTGCATAGCACAGGGCCGAAAACCCGCAGGCCATCGCCGTGAAGAGAAAAAGGAGTGAAACCGCCGGTCCGCCATGCGAAGCAGCAGTCCCGATAGTACTGAAAATGCCTGCACCAATTACCGCGGCAATCCCAAGCGCAGTGAGGTCAAGTACCGTGAGGTTCCGTTTCATCCCGGGTTCCGTTTCACCCGATGGTTGTGCATCGGACAGTATCCGGGTCACCGGTTTTTTTCGGAACAGAGAATCAAACTGCACTGGAATTTTTCGATAAAGGTAAATTTTTCTGATATTACAGCTTAACCCTAAGGGATAATTCTCACCCGTTATTGAAAAATTGTAATTTCGTGCAAAATTCCTGAATGAAGATAGCAGTTTTCGGAGCCAGTGGAAAAACAGGCATACTGATTGTTTATCAAGCACTTAATCAGGGGCAGCAGGTCACTGCGTTCACCAGGCAATCGACAAGGGTACCCATCAATCATGACAAGCTGGTGGTCATTGAGGGTGATATTACCGATTACAGCAAGGTTTCAGAAGCGGTCAGGGGTCAGGATGCGGTATTATGCGCCCTGGGGGTAGATAAAAACAAACCCGGAACCACGCTCTCCGACGGAACCCGTAACATATTGAAAGCCATGGAAGAACATAACGTCCGGAGGTTCATTTGCATGTCATCGGCCGGCATCCTGGGGAACGATGGCGGTTTCTGGTTCGGAAAGGTCATCATGCCCCTGTTCCTGAAACATGTCTTCGCCGACAAACGCCGTCAGATGCAGGTTATTAAAGAGAGCCGGGCGGAATGGGTGATCCTTCGCCCGGTTGGGCTGACCGACTCGCCAAAAACCGGGACTTACAAAATCAACCCTGACAAGCCAACCTCCATGACGGTTCCCCGCGCCGACGTCGCGGATTTTATGCTAAAACTGACCACCAACAAACAATACGACGGTAAAATGCCGGCATTATCCAGCCATTGAACACACAATTTATGGATCAAAAATTCAAACATCATTTTCTTGAGAGGTGGATGCACTTTTTCGGTGACAGTGCCTTGCCGGTTGCATTCTTTTACAAGGATGATCCGGGAGATATCGCCCGTGCCAACCTGCCGGACAATCACAGTTGCATCGTTTGTGAACTGGCGATTGTAAGAAGGGGCCGGCCCCTGGCATGGAACCTCCAGTCGCTCGGATGCGGCGGCGCCAAACGCTATCTTGGCTTTTCCGGGGAGATAAGCCCCGACTTCGACTACTTTCTTTCGAGCGGCATTCCAGGAAAAGTGGAAGGAGAACGCTATCTTCAGACCCCTGAACTGGTAAGGCGTTTTGTAGCCGGCAATGCCTGCATACCGGCTGAAGGCAGATACATTATCTTCAAGCGTTTTGATCAACTTACCCCGGATGAAGACCCTGTTGCCGTAATTTTCTTTGCCACACCGGATGTCTTATCCGGTTTGTTTACCCTGGCCAACTATGACCAGCCTGACGGCAATGGTGTGATCGCCCCTTTCGGTTCGGGGTGTAGTACGATTGTACAATATGCCATAACACAATCGAAATCGGACAATCCGAAAGCGATACTGGGTATGTTTGATGTTTCAGCGCGGCCATGCGTCCCCAAAAACACCCTATCTCTGGCTGTCCCGATGGCAAAATTCAGGAAAATGGTCGGTTATATGGAGGAGAGCTTTCTGATCACCCCTTCGTGGGAAAAGGTCAGAAAAAGATTGTAACCTCAATATTGTTTGCAAAGATCATACAGGGCTGCAACTTCCGGGGCATTGGAAGAAAACGGGCAGGATACCTTCTGCATGTGTTCGTAATAATGCCCGGTCTTCCCCTTCAGCACTGGATCTGTAGCCAGCATGAGCGGTGTGGCAGCACCCTGTTCGGGCGTTTCATGACCTCCAAAACCAAATGAATTACTGAGTTTGGAGTTAACATCTCCCGGATGGCAGGCATTTACCGTAATCCCATCATTGATAAGCAGCTTCGCATGGGCAGCTGTCAGCATCCGGTTGGCCTGCTTGGCCTGCCGGTAAACAGCATCGTTGTCATAACGACGAATCCTGAATTCAACATCCTGTATATCAAGCCCTCCGGCCCAGTAGCTGGCCACATTGACAATCCTCGCATCGGGTCTCCCTTTCATTAAGGGATGCAGCCACTCGGTCAAACGAAAATAGGACAATACATTTACCGCCCATTGCATTTCTGTCCCATCCGCTGTTTCCGTCCGCTGTTTTGGTCCCGTGGCCGCATTATTGACAAGCAGGTCGAGCGGTTTGTCCCATTGCCTGGTCATCTGCCGGATTTCATCACGGAGGGAAAGATCGAGAAATACCGGGTAAATATCGCGGTTACCTGTCAATGCGGTCAGTTCATGGCAAAGTGCCGTGAGTTTATTTTCATCCCTTCCCGCGGGATAGACCGTGTAATCTTTCCGGGCCAGGGCGGTAACGATCGCTTTTCCGATGGCTCCGTAAGCCCCGGTGACCATAGCTGTTTTCTTCATAATCCGGCAATGGTTTTGAGAATTCCATCGGTATCGTAACCGCATTGATTATGCAACTCTTCCACCTTTCCCTGTTCGATAAACTGGTCGGGAACCCCCAACCTGATCACCCTGGCATGGTAACCGTGGACAGCCATGAACTCCAGCACGGCACTACCCATGCCGCCCAGGATGGTGCCATCTTCCACAGTGATCACTGTCTCATACTTCCTGAATACTTCATGCAACAATGTTTCATCCAGCGGTTTAACAAAACGCAGGTCCACATGTCCGATACTGATCCCCAGCTTCTCCATTTTCTTACAGGCTTCAACGGCGTAATTTCCAACATGGCCGATGGTTAACAATGCTACCCGGTCTCCTTCACGAATTATCCTTCCTTTGCCGATCTCCACTTTTTTCATGGGTTTTTTCCAGTCAGGCATCACACCGCGTCCTTTCGGATAGCGGATGGCAAACGGCCCAGTGCCATCGAGCTGGGCTGTAAACATCAGGTTTCGCAGTTCCTCCTCATTCATGGGAGAGGCGATGATCATATTCGGGACACACCGCAGGTAGGCCAGGTCGAAGGCGCCATGGTGGGTCGCTCCGTCTTCGCCGACCAATCCGCCTCGGTCCAGGCAAAAAACCACATGCAAATTTTGGAGGGCCACGTCGTGGATGATCTGGTCGTAAGCCCGTTGCATAAAGGTTGAATAGATATTGCAAAAGGGGATGTACCCTGATGCTGCCAGACCGGCGCTGAAGGTAACTGCATGCTGCTCCGCGATGCCAACATCGAAGGTACGGTCGGGCATCCGGTTCATCATCATATTCAATGAACATCCGGTTGACATGGCCGGTGTAATTCCAAGGATTTTGGGGTTGGCTTCTGCCAGTTCAATGATGGTCCGGCCGAAAACAGTCTGATATTTCGGCGCCATGCCGTGGCATTTATCTTCCCGGATTGTTCCGGTTTCCTTGTCAAAAAGACCGGGAGCATGATAAATGGTCTGATCTTTCTCCGCCTTTTCGAATCCTTTTCCTTTGACAGTATGAATATGAAGCAATTTCGGGCCTTTGATATTCCGGAGGTCATCAAGCAGTTTGACCAGCCTGATGACGTCGTTCCCGTCAACCGGGCCAAAATAGCGGAAGTTAAAGGCTTCAAACAAATTTCCGCTTTTCAGAATAGTGGTTTTCAATGCGTTTCCGATCTGCTTCACGATAGCGCGGCTGTTTTTACCGTATCTGGTTCCCCCGCCCATCAGCAGCCATACCTTATCCTTGAATTTATTGTAAGTTTTTGAAGTAACGATATCTGCCAGATAATCCTTAATTGCCCCTACATTTTTATCGATGGCGATCTGGTTGTCGTTCAGGATCAACAGCAGGTTAGCATTGGAGACACCGGCGTTGTTGAGGGCTTCCATAGCCATTCCGCCTGTCATGGCTCCATCTCCGATCACTGCCACATGCTGCCGGTTGGTCTCGCCGCTGAGTTCGGCGGCAATTCCCATCCCCAGGGCTGCAGAAACGGAAGTGGAGGAGTGTCCGACGCCAAAGGCATCGTATTCGCTCTCCGACATTTTTGGGAAACCGCTTAAACCCTTAAAGGTCCTGACCGTCTCAAACCGGTCGCGGCGGCCGGTGATGATCTTGTGGGCATAGGCCTGATGGCCTACATCCCAGATGATCTTGTCGAAAGGGGTATCATACACATAGTGGAGGGCCACCGCCAGTTCCACGGCGCCGAGACTGGCCCCGAGGTGTCCGGGGTTGACCGACATCACTTCGATGATGAATTGACGGATCTCGGAGCACAGAGCGGGCAGATCCTCCACTTCCAGCTTTTTCAGGTCGGCAGGAGAATCAATGTTGGATAAAATCGGTCCCGGTATCGGAAACATCTGCATCAGCATTAAGGCAGGCAAAAGTACGAAAGAAATGACATATAGAATAACCTGTGTATCTGGTCACATGCGATACAGCTGATACACGCCGGGCAAAGAAGTCCTGAACTGCCCGGGTTACAGCAATCCCAGTTCAAGAAGCGCCGCTTCAGAGATCATATCCTTGTCCCAGGGTGGTTCGAAAGTAAGTTCCACCTTTACTTTTCCGGCACCTTCCACCATCCCGACCGCTTCCATCACCTGTCCGGGCATATCTTCGGCCACAGGACAATTGGGGGTGGTCAGGGTCATCAGGATTTCAACATCATGGGACTCCGGATCAATCTTCAGGTTGTAGATCAATCCCAGGTCGTAAATATTGACCGGGATCTCAGGATCATAAACCGAGCGCATGGCGGCGATCACGGCAGCTTCAAACGGGGTATATTCAGGGTTTACTGGCATGGCTGGCATTTTTCCGATATCATAACTAATGCAGGTTCATATCTGATCTCCCTTCATTTTAAAAACCGTGGCATACAGTTTCATCTGCTTGACCATAGAGGTAAGGCCATTGCTGCGGGTAGGAGATAAATGTTCATTCAATCCGATCTGCCGGATAAAATCCAGGTTGGTATGGAGGATATCTTCAGGAGATTCTCCCGAAAGAACCCGGATGAGCAGGTTGACAATGCCTTTGGTGATGATGGCATCGCTGTCGGCAGTAAAAAAGACCTTTCCATCCTTCATGGAGGCGTGGAGCCACACTTTGCTCTGGCAGCCGGTGATGAGATACTGATCGGTACGGTATTGATCATCGATGACCGGGAGGTTCTTCCCAAGCTCGATCAGGTAGTTGTATTTATCCATCCATTCGTCGAACATCTCAAATTCGGCAATGATTGCGGCCTCTTTTTCGGGGATAGTCATTCTGGGATGTTTTTTGCAAAATTACAGAAAAGGTTTACAAATGCAGAAGTATTCCGCGAATGGAAAAACAAGGCGGGAACTCCCGTGTTCATTATGAAGTTCGTGAGTGTTCAAATTGTTTACTTTTGTATGGTTCATCATTCATCCCCATGATCCTCGTCACCGGAGCGACCGGACTTCTCGGCTCTCACTTGTTGCTCAGTTTACTGCACCGCGGGCACCGTGTACGGGCAATTCATCGTGCCAACAATCATACGGAACGGGTCAGGCACATCTTTTCTTACTATGAGCCCGATGCGGATTATTGGCTGTCAAAGGTGGAATGGAGGGAGGCCTCCCTGACCGATCAGGGGTTGTTGGAGGAAGCGCTGGAAGGGGTTTCCACCGTTTATCACACGGCGGCCAAAGTTTCGTTTCACGCATCTGATCATAAGGAGATGCACCGTGTGAACACGGGAGGAACGGCTATGCTGGTTGACCTCTCCATTGCTGCCGGAGTAGCGCAATTCTGTCATGTAAGTTCAATTGCGACACTGGGAAGGGCATCAAGCAATGAGGCATGCACCGAGGAGACCTATTGGGTTCCTTCGAAACAGAATTCCGAATACAGTATCAGTAAATATGGCGCCGAGCGGGAGGTTTGGCGCGGAATGGAAGAGGGGCTCCGGGCGGTGATCATCAACCCTTCGGTTATCCTTGGCCCGGGATTCTGGCAGGAGAATTCGGCTTTGTTCAGGCTCTCGTACAAGGGTATGCCGTTTTACACGGAAGGAATGAACGGCTACGTGGATGTCCGCGATGTGGCATCAGCCATGATACTGCTGACGGAAGGCAACCATTTCGGTGAAAGATTCATCTGCTCTTCAGCAAATCTGACCTATTATGAATTATTCTCCATGATGGCACAGCAATTCGGGAAAAAGCCACCGGTGATAAGGGTTCCTGCGCAACTTGCCGGATTCGCCTGGCGGGCAGAAGCGGTAAGGGCCTTCCTGAAAGGGACCCGGCCGGCCATTACCAGGGAGATCGCCGGGACAGCCATCCGGGGATATAGTTACTCTTCTGAAAAACTTATCCGCGCCACCGGTTTTCAATTCCGTAAAACGGACGAAACCATCCGTGATTTTTGTCAGTTCTTTCTCCGGGACCATCATGACAGTCACTGAAAACCGTGCAATAACGCCCTGAAAAATCCGTTTATCGTAATCAAGTTTTCAATCGCAAGAACCGAATTCAGCATCAAACGCTTACATGAAAAAACTTATCTGCTTTCTGACCGCCCTCCTCCCCTTGTTTTCAGCAAACACGTTATCGGCACAGGTCCCTATTGGCCAGTGGCGTGATCAGTTGCCATACTCCCGGGTCAATGCGGTCACCGATGCCGGCCACCGCATTTATGCCAGTACCCCATTCGCGGTTTTTTACTGGAACAGGGAGGACAACAGCATCGGAAGGATAACCAGGATTTCCGGGCTTTCCGATATCGGCATCAGCGCCATTCAATATAATAAAGACTACAGCACCCTGGTGGTCGCTTACACCAATGCCAACATTGACCTGATCAAAGAGGGAAGGATCATCAACATATCTGACATCAAGCGGAAATCGATTCTGGGCAACAAGACGATCAACCATATATACTTTATCGGCCAATATGCCTATCTCTCCACCGGATTCGGGATTGTGGTACTGGATATCATCAGGGAGGAGATCAGGGAAACCTATTACATCGGGCCGAACGGAAGCCAGGTCAATGTCCTCTCCCTGACCAGGGATGACCGCGACACCCTCTATGCTGCCACCGAAAAAGGGTTATACCGTGCCAACCTGAATGACCCGAACCTTTCCAATTTCGCCTCCTGGCGGAAAGAGGAGCGCATCGATACCGGTTCCTCCTATAATACCATCACCTTCTTTGCCGGGCGGGTCGTGGTGAATAAACGTTCATCGGGTTCCGCTTCCGATACGCTGTATTCTTATGCCGGAAAATCCTGGAGCCGTTTCCCGCTAAAGAATTACACCACGATCCTGCAACTCCGCAGCAACGAGGATCATCTTGTCATCACCTGCAGTTATTATGTATTGATTTTCAATACGGCTTTGCAGGAACATCTGACCATCTGGGATTATCAGCCCGGCGCCCCATTCCCGCTCGATGCCATGGAGGATACCGAAAAAGCCTTCTGGGTAGGCGACACCTACTCCGGCCTGATCCGCTATGAAGCTGCACGGGGTTATACCCGGATCAATCTTGGCGGACCTGCCACAGCGCTGGCTTTCAGCATGGCCAGTGCAAACAATGATGTATATATCGCCCCGGGCGGACGGGATGCCTCCTTCATTCCGCTGTTCACCCAACCGCAGGTTTATCATTTCAACAACTCCGACTGGTATAACCTGGGCGCCTACAATAACCCGGTGTTAGGGCAGACACATGACATTGTAGCCCTTGCGGTCAATCCGTCCAACCCGAAACATGTTTTTGCCGCCTCCTATGGAAAAGGGGTGACCGAAATCCTGAACGACTCTGCCATTCGCCGGTACACAGAGAAAAACAGTACACTGAAGCACCATACCTCATCCGACACTTCCGATATAAGGGTAGGAGGCCTCGCATTCGACTCCAAAGGCAACCTCTGGGTGGTCAATTCTCACAACAACAGTTGCATTTCCCGGAAAACCGGCGATCAATGGACAGGCTATACCGTTCCCATCGTAAATGAAAATGATCTGGGCATGATCATGGCCGATCAGCATGGACAGAAATGGATACAAATGCGTTATGGGAACATGAACCCCAATTCGCTGCTGGTATTCAGGGAGAACGACAAATCGAACAGTCCTGCCGATTACCAGGCCAAATTGCTCAACAGTTCGGTCGGAAGCGGGAATATTCCCGGCAATAATGTGTTTGCGATAGCCGAAGACAAAAACGGCGAGATCTGGATTGGAACCGAAAAAGGGATTGCTGTATTCTACAACCCGGAAGATGTTTTTTCAGGTCGAAACTTCGATTGTCAGCGGATTCTTGTTACCCAGGGAGGATATGTGCAGTATTTGCTGGAAAATGAAACCGTGACAGCTATCGCGGTGGATGGCGCTAACCGGAAATGGTTGGGTACCGATCGCGGAGGGGTTTTTCTTTTCTCTGAAGACGGCACTAAACAGATCTACCATTTCACGACGGAGAACAGCCCTTTGCTCAGCGATCGCATCACCTGCATGACGATCAGCCAGGATGGTGAGGTATTTTTTGGTACCGATAAGGGAGTGATCAGCTTTCGCTCTTCTGCCACCCCAGCCAACGATGAATTCGGAGATGTTTACGCCTTCCCCAACCCGGTGAAGCCCGATTACGAAGGTTACATCGCCATCAAGGGATTGGTAAACAACGCCCAGGTGCGTATCACGGATGTCAACGGCGTGACTGTCTATTCGACCCGCGCAGAAGGTGGGCAGGCGGTCTGGGATGGCAGAAATTTCGATGGCCGCAAGGCCAACACCGGTGTTTACCTGGTATTTGCGGCTAATGATGATGCCTCAGAAAAGATCGTCACCCGGATCCTTTTCGTCAGGTAATGTGGCATTCCACGCGGGGCATCGTTTTTCATTCGCTGAAGTATTCCGATACAAGTATGATTGTACGGATTTACACCGAAATGTTCGGGAATCAGTCGTACCTGATCAGGGGTGTTCGCAAAAGCGGAAGCCGCATGAAACCGGGTCTTTTTCAGCCCATGAACCTGCTTGCACTGGAAGTAACCTTCCGGGAACGGGCGACACTGCACTCCATCCGTGAAGTGTCGGTAGCCGAAACATTTCGCACCATTCCTTTCGACATCCGCAAGAGCGCGGTGGCAGTCTTCATCAATGAACTGGCGTACCGGACGATCCGGGAAGAGGAGCCCAACGCAGCCCTTTTCAGGTTTCTTTGGCAACAATGCCTCGACCTCGATGCACTGGAGGATGGCATCCCGCTCTTTCATATCCGCTTCACCTATGACCTGATGCACCATCTCGGCATTCATCCGCGGATGAACTATTCTGCCGAAACTCCGGTGTTCAACCTTCGAGAAGGGATTTTTCAGGCGACGGTACCCGACCATCCCGATTATCTCGAAGGGATCCGAAGCCGGAGTTTTGCTACGGGCAAGCCGGTTGCACCTTTTGCAACGACAAACCTTCTGGAATTGCTGATAACGTATTACCGGATGCACCTTCCCGGTTTTTATGGCGTAGAATCACTGCATGTATTGCAGGAGGTTTTTGCCCCGGCATGACCTGATAATT
>CAYLVY010000097.1:0-13675 GCA_964387205.1 uncultured Draconibacterium sp. | reverse complement strand
ACAGATCAGTACAGGTGAAATTATTCTGGTATGGCGCAGAATGATCCGGTGCTGGTGCATGAAAAACGGCAACTGGTTCAGGGGAGGAATGTTGGTCCACACCTCCTGTGCAGGATGGCGATATTGGCATAGTACATCATCGGCCGAAGGCTGGTAGTGGAACACGGAATGGAGAAGGTCATCCACCCTGTCGGCCGTGGCATGGCGGAATACAATCCTGGTTTTTCCCGGTAATTGTACGTCCATCAGAGGTTCTTCGCTGCATAAACCTATACAGCCCACCTGCACCACCTCAGCATCGACCCCGAATTTGTCCAGGTAATCCAATACCGCTTCCCGGGTTTTTCCTGCGCCGGCAACAAGCCCGCATGACCCCATCCCGATGAAAATGACAGGATGATCGGTTTTATCACGACGGATCATGCCGAGTTGGTCGGAAATTGTCTTATCGAATATTCCCGAATAGTTCTTCAGTACTTTTTCAATCAGGAACTCCTTATTTTCTGGTGTTGACAACAAGGCCATCTTACTCTTTTTTTTCTTTTATTGAACGAATGATCCTGGTCAGTTCTTCTGTGGAAATCCTTGGATAAAGGGTATCATTGACTTTCAGGATTGGTGCGGCTTCGCACGCCCCCATGCAATGTATTACCTCCAGGCTCACCTTCCCGTCGCGGCTTGTATTTCCAGCCTTGACCTTAAGCTGGTGTTCCAGCTCTTCACGGAAATTGTGGGAGCCGAACAGATAACACGCAGTCCCCTGGCATATCTGAAAGTGGTAGAGGCCCCTCCTGCGAAAACGGAACTGATCGTAAAAGGTGGCTACTCCGTAAACTTTATTGATCGGAAGATTGACATGGGATCCTACCGTCTCCAGTATCTCGTCGGTCAGGTAACCGAAAGTGTCCTGAATTTCCTGAAGGATTGGCAATAACTTTTCCTTTTTATTGACCGGGTATTTGGCCAGAATTTTATCCATCTCGGGTGTCGTCATCGCATCTGCATCTTTTTCTGCCTGACAAAATTAGTATAATAATTAAGATAACGAAACTTTTATTGTGAAATTTTTATCAATGTGAATCGATAAACAAATAATACGGGCGTGAATACAGGAATATTTTTCACATAGTTGTACGCGGGTACCGGGGTAATGCGTATTTTTGATTTTTGAAAACCACCGGTTCATGGAGCCTTTGTTTACAATTTCACACGAAAAGTGCATTAAATGCTACTCCTGTGTAAGGATATGCCCCGTGAAAGCCATTCGCGTGGATAACCATACCGACTACCCGTCGATACTTCCTGAGCGATGTATCGGGTGCGGCAGTTGCTATACAATCTGTTCGCCCAGGGCCATCTCCTACCGAAGTTCCCTGCAGGAGATCCGTGACCTTCTTGCCGGCAACGATCGGGTCGCCGCCATTTGCGACCCCACAATTTCCGGTGAATTTCATGATATTACCGACTACCGGAAATTTGTGGCTATGATCAAACACATGGGGTTCACCTATGTCGGTGAGGTTTCCTACGGGGTTGACCTGGTTGCCGCCAGATACCGAAACCTTTTTGAGGATTTCAAAGGACGTTACTATATTACTGCCAACTGCCCTTCAGTGGTTTCCTACATTGAGAAATATCACCCCCAACTGATCAGTAACCTGGCCCCTGTTGTCCCTCCCATGGTGGCATCCGCCAGGATCGTCCGTGAAAAATATGGCGCCGACACCCGGGTGGTCTTCATTGGTCCGTGCATTGCCGCCAAAGATGAGATCCTGAAATTTGACGGTGAATCCCGGATCGATGCCGTTATGACCTTCACCGAACTCCGTGCCCTGTTTGAAGAGTTCAATATCCGCGAAAGTTCCGTGGATTTCTCGGAGTTCGATCCGCCACTTGGCTATCGCGGCTCGTTGTACCCCATCAGCAACGGGCTCCTCCAGACTGCATCCATCAGCGAGGACCTGCTCAGCGGAAGCACAATCACCACAGAAGGAAGGCATAATATGCTGGATGCGGTTAAGGAGTTTGACCGCCGCATCGACCTGATCCGGCGCAATTTCAACGTATTCTATGATGAGGGGTGCCTGATGGGCCCGGGCACATCTCCCGGAGGAGAAAAATTCCTCCGCATGACCCTCGTCACCGATTATGCCAATAAACGCCTTCGCGATTTCGACCTTCAACGCTGGGAAAATGAAGTGGAAGAGTGCAATGGTATCGACCTCTCCCGCACCTTTCTGGTTGACGACCAGCGGCTTCCTATTCCGCCAGAAGATAAAATTACCGAGGTGCTGACCATGATCCACCGTGAAGGACATTCGGATGAAGATATTGGCTGTGAATCTTGCGGATACAGCAATTGCCGCGATCTGGCCATCGCCATTACCCAGGGACTTGCGACTACCGAGATGTGCCATGTTTTCAGCAACAATAACCGCCAGGAGTACATCCGGAAACTTCGCGAATCGAACGAAAACCTGGCCAGTACCAAAGCTGCCCTGAAAGAGTCCGAGGAAAAAGTTTCCCATGAACATGAAGCCCAGAAAGAGGCCACCGAAATTGTCAGCATCATGCTGCAAAACCTCCTGTCCGGAGTGGTGATCGTGGATGAAAATTTGCGGATATGGCAATCCAACAAGGCTTTTATCAAAATCATAGGCGAAGAGGCTGAGATGATCGATGAAGTCATCCCCGGACTCGTGGGGGCCGACCTGAAAACACTGCTTCCGGTCCATTTCTACAAGATGTTTTCGTATGTGCTGTCGACCGATGAGGCAATTGAAAACAAAGATGTCCAGTTCCTCGACCGAAAACTCGGGGTCTCCATCTTTCCTATCCGGAGCCATAAATACGTCGGGGGAATCCTGCGTGATATGTACCTCCCCGAGGTGCACAAGGAACAGATCATGCGGAAACTGACCGAGGTTATCGATGAGCATTTCGAAATGGTACAGAAGATCGCCTTCCTGTTAGGGGAAGGGGCAGCCAATACGGAACAAATGCTCAATTCGGTGATCGATTCTTATAAAAATCCTTCATCCCGTCCCTGATCCCGGTCAGAGATTAAAGCCTGCTCAATGGATGAAAAATTTTTCATAGAGGTCAATTGTCAGCAAAAAAGCCATGGCGAAGCCCGGGTTTGCGGAGATGTCTTCCTTTCCCGAAGGATCAAGGAAGAAGGAAGAATACTGGTTGTACTCTCCGACGGCATGGGCCATGGCATCAAGGCCAATATTCTGGCAACCCTTACGGCCACCCTTGCAGTGAACTTTACACGCGAACACAAGAGTATTCAGCGGATCGCCGAGGTGCTGATGAAAACTCTCCCTTATGACAGTGTGAAGAAGATGAACTTCTCCACCTTTACCATCGTGGAAATAGATACTGAAGGCGAGGTGCAGATTTTGGAATATGAAAATCCGAATACACAGATATTCAGGGGTTCAAGAGTGTACGAGCCCGAGTGGAACTGCATCATACTGGATCGCGACCGGAACCAGCGCCGGGAAGTCCTGACGACCCGGTTCAAACCGCAGAAAGAGGACAGAATTGTCTTTTGCTCCGACGGCGTGACACAATCAGGACTGGGCTCTGAAAAATTCAAGCTCGGCTGGGGACTGGAAAACCTGCAACACTATCTGATCGATGCGATCAGGGAGGAGCCGGACATCTCTGCTACAGAGCTCGGGGCCAGGGTGATCAACAAAGCCAACCACAACGATAATTTCTTTCCGTTGGATGACGTCAGTTGCGGTGTGGTCTATTTTCGGGAACCACGCAAACTCATGATATTCACCGGGCCACCACAGGATCCGGCCAATGACACCATGTTTACCGACCTTCTCCGTCATTTCAACGGATCAAAAATTATCTGCGGAGCCACGACTGCCGAAATGGTTGCACGGGAATGGAATGAGGAGATCACGGACAGCCCGGACAGGTATGATCCCGAATTGCCTCCGGTGAGTTTTATGGACGGGGTCGACCTGATCACCGAAGGCATTCTCACCCTGAGCAAGGTGAGTGAAATGTTGAAAAAAATCAACCAGAACAGCGTTTCCGGGAAAGGTCCCGCCGATGAGATCATCCGGTATATCCTGGTCAGCGATGAGATTCATTTCCTGGTCGGTACCAATATCAACGTCGCCCACCAGGATCCAACCCTGCCGGTGGAACTGGAACTCCGGAGAACAGTTGTTCACCGGATTGCCCGGACACTGGAGGAGAAGTTCCTTAAAGAGGTGACCATGAAATTTTTCTGATACCTGAAGTTATTTTACTGATTTCACGTCGTTTTTCCCGGTTTTCTTACTAAATTGCGAAGAAAAATACAGCATGAAAACAGTTATCATGGTAATGGTTTTTGGTGCACTTTGCCTGGGGAATGGTCTCCGTGCACAAGTATCGGTCAGCACAAATGGACAACCACCCCACGCTTCATCCATGCTGGATGTTCAGTCGGCCGGCAAGGGATTTCTTCCGCCCAGGTTGAACACTTTACAACGGAATGCCATCTCCGCACCGGCTGAAGGGCTTGTAATCTATAATACCGATCTGCATTGCCTGGAGTTTTTCAGCGGTACGACCGGCGGATGGTGGTGTCCCTGTCCGGCACAATACAACTGTGGTTGTTATCTTGTTGAGGTTTCAGGGAGCTATCTAACCGGGATTTCTCTCGGTGTTACCCATTATCTGACGGTTGGGGTCCATGTGATCTCTCCGGGCTATTATTCACTGAATACAAGTGAGATAAATGGTTATTATTTTGCTGCAAAAGGTGTTTTCTTATCAGGCGGTGCACAGCAGGTGATCCTGGCAGCCACAGGCACCCCGGTTTACGCAGGGACCGATGAGTTCAGCTTGTTTATTAATGGCGAAATATGTTATTTCTCTGTGCAGGTTACCCAGGGATCAGCGCCAGGGCTCTTTCGCAGCGGTATCTTCCTCCACCATTCAACCGGCGGGAACATATGGGGACCCAATGGCAGCGCTACCAGCATTCCGCAGGAAATGGCACAGTATAACAATATCCATGGATTGTCCGGATCGCAGGCAGTTTCCATGATCGAAGAGTGGTGGTCCCCCTCCGACAACGAATGGATCACGCAGCATCAGTTTTTCGAGGATCCCAGCCCGGTAACCGGCATCGGTTATTATCTGCCGGATCACCCGATCATTGTCGTCAAAACCTGTTTTCCGGCTTCATCCATGACAGGTATTGGCCAGCCCTCCGATACCTTATCCCCATGGGTGAAATCTGTTTACAACTATAAATGGCACTGGCGGCACATAATCCGGGCTATGGAGTCATTTCCTGACAATTTTTTCGCCATCTGGACCAATGCCCCCCTCGAACCCTATTCAACCACTACCTCCGAAGCCCTCTTTTCGAGGCAATTCAGCCGCTGGGCAAAGGATACCCTGGCTACCGGGAATGATCCGGACTTCGGCCCTTTTCCTCCCAATGTCTATGTTTTTGACTTTTTTGGCAAACTTACCGGACCAGATGGTATGATGCTTTCGTCCTTTGCTGCAGGACCGGGCGATAGCCACCCCAATGCAGCGGCTACTGCACTGGTGGCGCCACAGTTCGTGAATGAGATATTCAATGCCGCCATCGCGTATGAGGCCATTTACCCGTCAGCACTGAAAAGGGGCGTTACCCGGGCGATAAGGGCTGCAGGAACCGATAAATGATTACTTTTGCGTCTTACTGAAAACTGAAATAACAACGGATATGTTTAAGACTAACGAGTATTTTGACGGTAAAGTAAAGTCGATGGCTTTTTCAACGGCCGACGGACCGGCCACACTGGGGCTGATGGCTCCCGGAGAGTATGAATTCGGAACATCTACAGTGGAATATATGACAGTGCTTTCGGGCGAAATGGAGGTGCTTTTACCAGGCGAGACAGCCTGGAAGACCTTTCGGCCCTTTGAAACCTACATGGTACCGAAAGATCAGAAATTCAAACTGATTATAAAGGAAGATTGCGCTTACAAATGTCTGTATAAATAGACTTGGCTTGCTGCGGATTACGCTGCGGGTTTATCCTTTTCTGATCCGGTGGATGTTCAGGAAGTTGGTGCCGCCTTTGTGATGGGCGGGGATTCCGCCAACGATCACAATGCGGTCACCGGTTGCTGCAAGGTTTCTGGATAAAAGGTTGGATTCGGTCATGGAAACCATCTCCTCGAAGGTGTCAGGGTGGTCGTGGATCAGGATGGGTTTTACCCCCCAGCAAAGGTTCAGGGCGTGGTAAACCTCCGGGTGAGTAGTCAACGCGAATACCGGTGCGTCCGGCCGTTCGGCGGCTACTGCCCTTGCACTTGAACCACTGGTAGTTAGTACAGCAATCCCCTCGGGTCTTGTTACTTTGGCAATCTGGTTGGTGGCCCGGCAGAGGGCGGTCAGGTCACTGTCATCCACAGGCGGGAATACCCGGAAACTGATCTTCGATTCCACCTGCAAAGCGATCCGGTTCATCATCTCTACTGCCCTGACAGGAAATGCACCCATGGCAGTCTCTCCCGACAGCATGATGGCGTCGGTTCCGTCAATAATGGCGTTGGCCACATCGCTGGTCTCGGCCCTGGTAGGTCTGGGATCATGGATCATACTCTCCAGCATCTGGGTGGCGGTGATGACAGTTTTCCCCTCACGGTTGCACCATTCGATGATCTGTTTCTGCAACATCGGAACCTTTTCCGGACTTATTTCAACCCCCAGGTCTCCCCGGGCTACCATAATGCCATCCGATTCGCGGATGATCTCCTGCAAATGATCGATGGCCTGCGGCTTTTCAATTTTAGCGATGACCGGTGTATGGTATCCGGCGTCGGCGATCAGCTGTTTCAGCATCCTTACATCTTCGGCAGAACGGACGAAACTCAGGGATATCCAATCCACTCCCTGGCTGAGGCCGAACTGCAGGTCTTCCCGGTCTTTCTCCGTCAGGGAGGGGAGCCTGAGTTTGAGTTCCGGGAAGTTGACCCCCTTCCGGTCGGTGAGTACCCCTCCTTCGATGACACGACAAACCACTGCCTGGCCCTCCATCCTGATAATGGATAATTCCATAAGTCCGTCAGCCAGGAGGACCTGCATCCCCGGCCCGGCCTCTTCGGCCAGGAACGGATAATCAATGGGTATGGTGGCGGGATCATTCCGGTAATTGGTATCGGGAATCAGCTTGATTTCCTTTCCGGGGAACAGTTCCAGTTTACCTCCCTGCAATTTGCCCACCCTGATTTTGGGTCCCTGCAGATCCTGCAGGATGGTCACCGGAGCGCTGAGTTCGTCGCTTATTTGCCGGAGTGCGCTGATCACAGCAGCATGGTCGTGATAATTCCCATGGGAGAAATTGAGCCGTGCCACATCCATTCCGGCAGCGATTAGTTGACGGACCATGTCCGGATTTTGCGATGCGGGACCAATGGTAGCGACGATTTTTGTTCTTCGTGACGAGGATGAATTCATGATAAAGGGTTATCGATCAGATTTCAATACTGTCTCCGTATTGCGGAAGAAAGGGTTTGAGCCCGTAGTTGTGCCGTATGATGGCAGCCAATGTCTCCCTGGCTTTATCTTCCCCGTGGGTAAGGACAACGACAGGACGGACAGGTGCGACGGCATTGAACCATTTCAGGAGTTCCGATTGCCCGGCGTGGGCGCTGAATCCTCCCAGTTTATGGATAGTAGCCCGGACGGCTATCCTTTCCCCGAAAATCCTGACAAATCGTTCCCCATCGACCAACCTGCGCCCGAGAGTGCCGGCAGCCTGGTATCCGACGATCATCACCGAGGTCTCCTTTTTCCATAGGTTATGTCTCAGGTGATGCTGAATGCGACCGGCGTTGCACATGCCGGAACCTGCGATGATCATAAGCGGGCCCTCTTTGTCGTTAAGGCTTCGCGACTCTTCAGCACCGGATACCTGGCGGATGAATCCGCCGGTGAGTTCATCGCCGCCTTCGGAGACGAATTCCACCATTTCCTCATCCCACAATTCGGGATGGGCGGCATAAATCCGGGAGGCTTCAATGGCCATGGGGCTGTCGAGGTAAATAGGGAATTTGGGAAGATCGCCGTGGCGAAACGTTTGTCCGAGGTAATAGATCAGGTCTTGTGTGCGACCAACTGCGAAAGAGGGGACAAGGATCTTTCCCTTGCTTTCCAGCGCATGGCGGATGACTTCGGTTGCCTCGTCCAGCGTCTGGTGCAATGGTTTGTGGTCGCGGTCGCCGTAGGTCGATTCCATGATGACCATGTCGGCTTCATGAAAAGGTTCGGGATCACGTACGATGGGCATACCCCGGGCACCGAGATCGCCTGAAAAAACCACTGTTCTTTTCTTTCTTTTTGAGATCACCGATAGGGAAATGGTTCCCGAACCCAGTATATGGCCGGCTTCCCGGATGGTGATCTTCATTCCCGGCGCTACTTCGAAGGCTTTATGATAATCGATGGGACGGATCAGCGAGATGGCTTTTTCCATATCCCTCTCTTCATAAAGGGGCCTGAACCTTGGTTTTCCCAGCCGATCCTGCCGGCGGTTCATTTTCTCGAGGTCGGCGGTATAGACTTTCCAGGCGTCGCGGAGGATCAGGGCGACCAGGTCTGCGGTGGCGGGCGTTGCGTACACTGCCCGGTTGTAACCTGCTTTTGCCACCAGCGGGAGGCGGCCGCAATGGTCGAGATGCGCGTGGGTGAGTACGATGGCATCGAGGGCATCGTAGCGAACCGGCGGCGGGAGGCGGTTTAGGTCGTCGGCTTTTTTATCGCCCTGGAACATTCCGCAGTCGATCAGCAGCGAGGCTTTGTCGGTTTCACAATGATAGGAGGCTCCGGTAACCCCACCGGCGGCTCCGAAAAAGGTTATCTTCATAGCAGCGGCAATTTAGGAGCCAAATGTAACGAAAAGCTCCGGATATGTTGTTCCGGATTATTATCTGCCAATATTTCGTCCCTACGGGACTTGGGTTTTCGCGCGGTGATGCCGTCTGTAACCCATATTTTGTCCCTTTGGGACCTAGGCTGGGGGGGCATTTCCTGCTACAAAAACAGGAAGTATAAAATGCAGTTAACACGTCCCGGGGAATGAGTTTAACCCTGATAACGCTGAATGGTATGATTTACACAGATTTTTTATCAGAGAAAACCCGGTCATCAGTGTCATCAGAGTCCTATTCGTCCCCTGCGGGGGATTACCAAACAACACCGACATGCTCGTTTGTCTGTGGTCAGATACGACTATAAACGCCTGACAGCCCGGACATGTTCGAAAAACCCTTTAGCAACACGATCCGTTTTCTTAATTCGGAAACCGGAATCAGCGAAAAAAAGACAGTGAATGGGAAAAATAAAAAAAGCCGCTGCAATTAGCGGCTGTTCTTGGTTTCCTGCAATTTACAGGCGAATTTTAGTGGGATGTGAGGGACTCGAACCCACGGCCCCCGCCCTGTCAAGGCGATGCTCTGAACCAACTGAGCTAACATCCCGTATGGGGGTGCAAAGATATAAAATCTCTGTCATATCCTTTCAACTGAGGGAAAATTTCTAACTTTGACCGCAAATTCCTTTTCATCAAATCTTTATGACGACTAAACTATTCTTTGCCTGCCTTACGATTGCAACAGTGTTGCAATCAGGTTTTGCACAACAATCCGAAGAACCTAAAACAATTACCCTGGACGACCTATTCAAAAAAAGAACATTTGCTTCAAAAGGGGTGTACGGTTGGCAATCGCTCAGTGATGGCGAACACTATTGTCAGTTAAAATCAGACAGCCTGAACAGCTATTCATACGCCACAGGTCTTTTGAAGGAGGTACTGGTGAAATCCGGCGATCTGATCGCTCCCGGCGATACCACGCCCATTGAAATGGGCAGTTACGAATTCAGTGAAGATGAATCGCGCATGCTTTTTGCAACCGCCACGGAATCAATCTACCGCTATTCATCCAAATCCAACTATTATATTTTTGACCGAAGAACCAGGAGCCTGGTTCCCCTTTCCCCGGAAGGAAAGCAGCGGTTGGCTACCTTTTCGCCCGATGGAACCAAAGTGGCTTTCGTCAGAGACAATAATATCTTCATTTCGGAAATCGGGATAGAAAAAGGAAAACTCGCGGTTCTGAAAGAATTCAGGATCACGGACGATGGTAGAATGAACGAGGTAATCAATGGTGCCACCGATTGGGTATATGAAGAAGAATTCGGTTTCACTCTGGCCTTTTTCTGGTCGCCTGACAGCCGCAGGATCGCATATTACCGGTTTGACGAAAGCAGGGTAAAGGAGTATCAGCTCACGTATTACGGGGATCTCTACCCGGAGCAATATAAATACAAGTACCCTAAGGCGGGTGAGGATAATTCATTGATCTCGGTCATGATTTATTCGCTTGAATCCGGAAAAACCATTCCTGTGGATATTGGTACTGAAACAGATATCTACATTCCCCGGATCAAATGGACTTCAGATGACAATACCCTGGCCATGTACAGGATGAACCGCCACCAGAGCCGCCTGGAGCTGATGCTTTCCGATGCTTCCACCGGAAATTCCAGGGTGATATATCGCGAAGAAAGCAAGTATTATATTGATATCAATGATCACTGGCATTTTTTTAAAAATGGCAAGGAGTTTCTGATTTCCAGCGAAAAGGATGGCTACCGGCATCTTTACCTATATGATATGAATGGCCGGCTTATCCGGCAACTGACCACTGGCAACTGGGAGGTAGATGAAGTTTACGGCGTGGATGAGGCAGGTGGGTTAGTCTATTTTTCATCGACCGAAACATCCCCACTCGACAGGGATGTGGCCGCAGTATCGCTGGATGGAAAACGTAAACGCAAGCTCAGTGACAAAAAAGGTACAAACTCCGCCTCATTCAGCAAAGGATTTCAGTTTTACCTGAACCGGTGGAGCGACATCAATACGCCCACCGTGTTTTCGGTGCATCGCGCCGATGGCAGGGAGGTGCGTGTTATCCAGGACAATGCCAGGCTTAAGGAAATTACGGCAGGTTACCGTTTCACGCCTGCCGAATTCTTTACTTTCCGGAATGACGAAGGGACGGAGCTAAACGGTTTTATGGTCAAACCTCCTGATTTTGATCCCTCAAAAAAGTATCCGGTACTTTTCACGATCTACGGAGGGCCGGGTTCGCAAACTGTCAACAACCGCTGGGGGGCCGTATCCTCCTGGAACCAGATGTGGGCGCAAAACGGTATCATCGTGGTGTCGGTAGATAACCGGGGAACCGGAGGCAGGGGAGAGGAGTTCAAAAAGTGTACTTACCTGCAACTGGGCAAATACGAAACGGAAGACCAGGTTTCGGCTGCGAAATATCTTACTACCTTACCATATGTCGATCCGCAGCGAATCGGAATGTGGGGCTGGAGTTTCGGGGGATACCTTACCCTGTCCTGTCTGACCAAAGGAGCCGACCAGTTTAGCTTCGGGATAGCAGTGGCACCGGTGACCAACTGGAAATACTATGATAATATTTATACTGAACGGTTTATGCGAACCCCGAAGGAGAACAATGATGGGTATGAGTCCAATTCACCGGTCAACCATGCAGCCGAAATGCGCGGCAAGTTGCTGATGATCCACGGTATGGCCGATGACAATGTCCATCCGCAGAATGCCTACGATATGTTCTCGGCATTGGTGGCCGCCGGGAAGGAGTTCGATTCGGAGTTTTATCCCAACAGCAATCATGGGATATATTCCGGTAAGGGTACGACTTACCACCTTTATCGCCGGATGACCGATTTTATCTTGAAGCATTTGTAGATTGGTAAGCGAAACCGGACGTGTTATGAACGGAGGTTGTTTAAAAATCTGATTGTAAAAACACTTTTGGAAATAATTTAAAGTTGTTGTACTTTTGCAGCCCTTTAACAAACCATGGAGTAATCACCAAAAAAGAAAGCAAAGGATTAGTATGATCATTGTACCTGTGAAAGAAGGCGAAAGCATTGACAGATCGTTAAAAAAGCTTAAGCGGAAATTTGAAAAAACCGGTGTGGTGAAGGAGTTGCGTGAGCGTCAGAAGTTCACCAAGCCCTCTGTGATCCGGCGTGAGGAGGTAAATAAAGCGATCTACATCCAGCGCCTGCAGGATGCGGAAGCTGCAAAGTAGCCTTTACCACTTTTTTTCCCGGGAATTTTGCTTTTGGTAAATATCTTTGTATATTTACCCTGCTCTTTACAGCCTAAATTTCAGTTGTAGCTGATCAGTGAAGGAAAGGTTTCTGGCATACATTGAATTTGAAAAACGATATTCGGTTCTCACAGTTACCGCTTATCGGACAGATCTGGATCAGTTTTTCAAGTATCTCGGAGAAAATGCCGGAATCACAGAACCTGAAGGGATCCATGCTTCCATGATCAGGTCCTGGTTGGTGGAGCAAGCTCAGGCAGGAGTATCGCCACGGTCAATTCAGAGAAAAATCTCAGTCTTACGTTCCTTTTTCCGGTATTTAATGCATACAGGATCGTTGAAGGCCAGTCCAATGGAAAAAGTAGTGGCCCCAAGGACACCGCGCAGGCTACCGGGTTTCTTGGCCAGTGAGGAGATGGAGCGGTTGTTTGACGAGGTGGATTTCGGGGAAGGGTACAGCGGGTCACGTAACAGGATGATGCTTGAATTTCTATACAGCACCGGGATCCGCCGGGCGGAATTGACCGGCATGCGTGAGAAAGATATCGATTTCAAAAGCAATACCATCCGGATAACAGGTAAACGTAATAAAGAGCGGATTGTACCGTTCTCTCCTTATCTGGGCAAGATGATGAAATTGTATCTGGAGGAAAAGTCAAGAAAATTCGGAGTATCGGACCTGGTTTGGCTCACGGATAAGGGCCAGCCGGTGTATCCCGGGTTGGTGTACCGGATAGTGAAAGGATATCTCGGAAATGTGACTACCTTGTCGAAGCGGAGCCCTCACGTGCTTCGTCACACCTTTGCAACCCATTTGCTCAACAATGGTGCCGACCTGAATGCGGTCAAGGAACTGCTTGGCCACGCCAGCCTGGCTGCCACCCAGGTTTACACCCACAACACTATAGAGAAGTTAAAAAATGTTTACAAACTAGCCCATCCAAAGGCATAAAAAAGGAGGTTTGAATGAATCTGATTATTAACTCTGTTCATTTTAAGGCTGATAAAAAACTTGAGGCATTTATTCGTGAGAGGCTCGAAAAGTTACAGCAATATTTTGAAGGCGTTCTTGGCGGCGAAGTGATCCTGAAGCTGGAAAATGCCGAGAACCGTGAGAATAAGATCGCCGAAGTAAGGCTCCAGATCAAAGGCTATGACCTCTTTGCCAAGAAGGAATCCAGTACATTTGAAGGTGCGGTTGACCTGGTAACAGACGCTTTGCGCAAGCAACTGGTCAAGCATAAAGAAAAGGTACGGGGCATTTAAAAACCCTGCCGGGAGGAATCCTGACATCGAATTTGTAATCAGTTGCTTGTCAGGTATATAACACTTCGGTACGCAATTTGTTAAAAAAAGTTGCATTTTTTACGGGTTATTTTCAAAAAATCCTTTGAACTATTTAAAATAGTTTCTAATTTTGCAGTCCTTTTTTAAAGGAGCTGTTTTGCCGATGTAGCTCAGCTGGTAGAGCAGCTGATTTGTAATCAGCTGGTCGGCGGTT
>CAYLVY010000096.1:0-13736 GCA_964387205.1 uncultured Draconibacterium sp. | reverse complement strand
ATTAGTGATTTATGTCACTAATCGAGTCCAGTCAATTAGGGGGCTGACTTACTCCCATTTTCAGGACAATCCTAAAGTAGAGTTTTCCGGATTTGAGGTACTCCCATTTTCAGGACAATCCTAAAGTAGAGTTTTCCGGGTTCTGAGGTAAGAACAGATTTAAAATGATTAGGGGTTTGTTTCTGTGATTGGTTTCTCAATCATCGATTGATAAATTAACTTATGGATTCGAATAAGATCCGTTTGCGTCGCCGTAACAGATTCCGTAAAAATCCTGGACTACATTGTTTCCATTAATAATGATAGGAGTATCGTTGAAAAGCCAGTCACCGAGCGGGAATGAATTTGTTACAAAGGCTATGCGTTTTTTAATCAACAAAACATCGCTCGCGGTAAGGCTGCCGGAGCCATTTACATCTCCAGATGCCAAAAAAATCCCGCTCAAATAGGCGACATTTGCGATGTGTTTCTTGTATAGTAGGACATCAAGGGCTGATACTCCGCCCCATGGTTTTGAAGTCAATACATCCAACGTATAAGTTCCGTTGACAAGACCCGTAAATGAATAAAATCCTGATGAGTTCGTCGAAATGGTGGCGATAACTGCTCCTGAATTATCTTTCAGGTTTACTGTCAGCCCGGCAAGGGGTGTTTGAGAGCCATTTGGATATTTAATTGTGCCGCTTGCGGAATAAGTTAAGCTGGCAGCCAGGGCAACAATAGCGGTTTCATTTTGTGAAAAGGTTTCAAAAACAAAGTTAGGTGCATAGGGAAATGTATGTGCTACATCTTCAATTTCGACATTGGCGCTTTGATCCCAGACTTTGTAAATTATGGTTTGCCCTTCAGTGTAGCCATCAATTTCAGGAGTGTCAGGGTCGTCCATCGAGCATGCAATATAGAGGAATGTAGAATTGTTCAACGGATCAATTATTTGAGTGAGCAAACCGCTGCCCACGCAAAACTCACCGTCAAAAATCCCGATTTCATCACCTGGCAACATGTCATTTCCGGCGATCAAAGCTTCAGTGACACAGATGGCCATGGGGTTAAAGGGATTCCCGGTCCAGACCGGAACGAAATGATCAGCCAGCAAAGGGTTGATAAATATTCCATTCAATATCAAGCTGATAGAAATTATTGTCAAATGCTTTTTGATCAACATTTTTCCTATTATTAAAATATTTATACTTGAATTAGAGATTAACTTGCCAAACTTCCCTGGGAAATTAATTGTTACTTCAGAATGACCATTTTATGGGTTTGTCCAAAACGTAACTCATTATTCACAGCCTCCAGGCGGCAGAGCCAAATGCCTTCAGAAAGGAATGTTGCGTCAAACTTAACCTTGTAAAGGCCCGGCTGTTGTATTGCATTAACCAACTCGCGGACTTCCATCCCGGTTGAAGAGAGGATCGTCAAATACACTTGGCAAGGTTCAAAAATCTTGTATTCAATCTTTGTTTCGCCCGAAAAAGGATTTGGATGATTGTTCCCGAACCAAGCCAAAGAGTTGCTTTCCTGTGTTTTTTTCAGCGGCAGATCTTTAAGATCTCCGATATAGGTGCCCAGGCGTGAAAAATGTACGTCTCCTTCAAGATGGTTGATATCGATTTTTTGTTCCTTCCCTTCATTTTCATTCCAGAACCTGAATATAATCGGGTTACCTTCAGTAAATCCTTCTGAATCCTGTGTTTCAGGATCATCAGCATAGGTTGGAATCACGATATATGAAACAGCATTGCCATCAAACCGGATCGCTCCCACACAACGTTCTCCGTCAAAAACACCGATTTCATCTCCCGCCAGGATGCTTTCCGTCACCCGGGAATTGAGGGACAGTGCGACAGACATGGGCTGGTAAGGATTACCCTGGACAGGCAATAAAAAATGAGCCGGACTTGCAACCACGATTGGTTCTTTTACAACTCCTTTTAAATTTGAGATGATCAGCGAACAGGCTGTTGCGACTTTGATATAATAGCCCTCGCCGGGTTTGAGATTGCCAATGGTATTTACCCATCCCCAGGGAAAATGCTGGACAATATTACCGGCTTCATCAATGACCTTGATAAGCACCCCGCTGGTAATGAGGGGTTGAAGAACCGCAATGGCATCCTGCTGGGATTGTCCAGGATAACCAATCATATTCCACCCGGTAATCAAAGGGATAGCTGTAGGGGATATTATTGGCGTGCCGGTGGTACTTAGCGTGCAGGAAGAAGCAACTTTAATATAATACCCTTCCGTTATGGACATATCGCCGATATTGTTGACCCAGCCCCAGGGGAAATGCTGAATGATGTGGCCGGCTTCATCGACCACTTTTATCAGTTGCCCTGAACCAACAAGTGGTTGTAAAATATCCAGCATGTTCATGTTGGATGGGAGTACATTAAAAGAGAACATGTTCCACCCCGTAATAAGGGACGTATTTTGTGTTATTGAGGTGAATCCAAACAAGGCGACAACAGCCGTTTCATTTTGTGTGAAGTTCTCAAACACGTAGAGAGGATCGTAGGGGAAAGTATGTATTACGTTATTGATTTCCAGTCCTTCATTGTTTTTCCAAAGTTTGTAAATGATGGAATGGCCTTCAATGTATCCATCCACCGCAGGAGTCGACGGATCGTCCTTTGAGGTTACAATGAAAGGTGGATTGAGAGGATCGATGGGCGCATTCAATTGATATGCCCCAACGCAGATACTTCCATCAAAAATCCCGATTTCATCACCTGCAACCAGGTCCTGCCCGTTGACTGTGGCTTCGGTAACGGCAATACTCATGGGATTTAATGGATTCCCAGTCCAAACCGGAACAAAATGATCCGCAGGTGTGATGACATTTATGTAGTTGGTTTTCGTCAGAGTATTGGAATTTGTCTCCTTATAGACCGTTAATGTGACGGAATAGTAGCCGGGAGAATTATAAACATGCACTGGATTTTCCAGCGTGCTTGTGTTCAAGTTCCCGGAGGTGGGATCACCAAAATTCCAGAGGTAGGAAGTGGGTGAGCCTAACGACTGATCAGTGAACTGCACACTTAGGGGAGCATTGCCAGAAAGGGGAGTGGCAGAGAATAAAGCAGTCAATGGAGCGGGAGGAAAAATGGAGAGAGGGATTTCCCGGTATTGAATGGTATTATCATGGTAGGGAATTGACCCACTTGTTCCTACAGCCGTACCAGGCTGATTGGCTGTCTGATAGACCATCCGGAGTTTATCGCCCTGCAGGTTTTTGGCCATGGATGCAAATACAAACTCAAATCCGATATAGAGGATCCCGTCGTTGAGATCCATCGGCGGAGTTGACCAGTCGGCATCGTTATGGAACTTGGCACGGGCCCAGATATGCCTGTAGTTGATGCCATCGGGGCTGGGGTTCTGCCACACCACGCCGGAATATATGATATAGATGTTGTTGGCTGCATCGATCGAAATCTGCGGCATGCTGGTGAGTCCGATCCGATAGCTGGTAAGGGTGTTCAGGGTGTCGCCCGGGTTCGGGCCGTCTTCATACCATCCTGCCAGTTGTCCGTTCGCCTCGAGGACATTGAGATCCAAACTGTCCTGCAACATTGGCATGGTGGTATTCCAGTATATGAGCCCATTCAAGTATAGAGTTATAAACTTGGATCCGCCGCTGACACTTCCGCCTCCTATGCCGGAAACGAAGTGAATGACCCCGTTGTTGTCCATTTCACAGGCCATGGATCCGTCGGATGACCGCCAGGGCGGAAGATACGTTGTTCCCGAAGGGATCTTACAATGGGCATTGGTAAGAATTGGGATCTTGGTCCAGGTGTCACCGTTGTCGTCCGATTTCATGATGAAAGTGTCCGTGTAGGGCCCGCCAACGCAAAAGTAGATCGTGTTACCGTGGGGAGCGCCCCAGGCATACTCGTCGCCAGAGAATGCATCATAATGGTCCGAATCGAGACCTGGGAGTTGGATGCCCTGCTTGTCCCATGTGTTGCCACCATCCAGGGAACGGTAATATACAAGGGCCCCGTCAAGGCCATGCCATACCGTACCTCCATTGCCAGTAGGACCGGTAAGGACAAGTAAATGGACATAATTGTTGTTTGGTCCGTTTGTGATGATGCGTGGCCATGTTACTCCGGAAGCGTCGACAGGTTTCGGTATATCGACCTGGGTCCAACTGCCGGTACCCTTGTTCGTCCTGACGCATTTGACGAGACCGGTAGTTGCGGACTGGTGGGCGATATTGATCTCGCCGTTGGCGCCAAATGCGGCGTAAGCCGGCCATCCCGTTCGCTTGGTCTCGATACGTGAGGTAGGCGCAGCACCCCATGCTGAACCGTTGAAATAGTTGTAGCCTGTTCCCCTGTCGGCAAACGCTGTTTCATTCATGCCGCGCGTCCAGACCGCTCCAATTGTTCCGTCTGGAAAGACGATGATACGGTTTGCAACGGAACCGTTGGTTTGCGCATCATAACGAGTCATACCAAGATCATTTTCCAGAACCCCCTTCGTATTGACAGAAGGATTTGCTGACTGAACTGGATTGGCAATTGCATCGTCAACTGCCACATTTGGAATGGACTTAATCAACCGGGAGCGAGTTTCTATAATCTGGGTAATCCCCGACAATCCAAGTGAAACCAAAAAAGCAAAAAGAAGAAGTCTTTTCATAACCTTGGGTTTTAAATAATGCCAATTTCTGAAGTTTACTTACTCTTGATGAATATATTTTATTTCTAATTATTGCACGTTATAATCAATGTTCTTTTTTATAACTATTATTCTTTGAGGATTTTACTTCGATAAATTACTTTTCCTTCCGAATCTATAATTGAAAGAAAATATAGTCCGTTGGATACTCTGGAAATATCAATCTCATTGCCATTTTCTTTTAGAACCATAGCACCTGAGATTGAATATATTATCACATCACACTCCCGGATATTTTTAATGTGGATTTTGTTGGCCACTGGATTTGGGAACAGGGTGATTTTCTCAGGACTGTTATCGTTTATCCCTACGGATCCTATAAGCACCTCTATTGAAACTGTATCAGCTATGCACCCGGATATGTTATTTGTTTCGACTAAAAAAACATATCCATATCCGGATAATAACCATTGGACTGTAATACTATTATAATTATGGTCTATTGGGTTTCCACCAACGATATAAAAATCATAAATATGATATGGCTGATAATTGACGGAATAAGTTGATACTTCGAATTCCTCGACATGCCGTGGACCTATAATCTCAGAGGGAGATATTGTCTCAACGACCAAGTAAGCAGTCTCACTTGTATCTACTCCATTTATGTTTGAAACGATGCATCTGTATCCGCCTTGATTCAAGGAGGTCACATTAGGAATTGAAAAAAGAGAATCATTGGCATCTGGAATATCCGTACCATCTTTTTGCCATTGATAATTCAACGGAGAGACTCCACTTGCGCCCACACTGAAGAACACATTTTCATTAGCACATACTGATTGACTGATAGGATTGACAAGGATTATGGGTATCTGGTGTACTTGAATATTAATTTCAAGATCAACAGTATCTCCTGAACAACCTTCCGGTGTGGTCTCTACAAGAAATATGTGGCCAATCCCATGACATCCCCAAACTACGGTCATACTGTTGGTTGTATGACCAATTTCGTTACCCCCCAATACGGAGAAAGAATAAGTATTTTCCAGTGTTTCGGTAACTGAATAAGTACAAATTTCATATTCTTCAGGTGTTGTATTTCCAAACATTTGAGTTGGGGCGGGAGTATCATGAACAGTCAAGTAAGCTTCCTGACTTGTTACGGCACCAAAAGTATTTGAAACAATGCAACGGTATTGACCTTGATCAGAGTTGTCGACACTGAACAAATGCAATATATTTTGATCTGCGGAATCAATATTGATTTGATTTTTTTGCCACTGATAATGTAATGGTTCAAGACCCGTTGCATAAATAAAAAAAGTAAGATTATTCCCATAACAAACAGTCTGGCTTTGAGGTTGGATTGTTATGACGGGTTGTGGATTTAAGCAACCCCATTGCAGAAAAATAATTGTATCTTGGTTGATTGTGTGGTGCCGATTGGGATCGCCGGCCCATTCTCCGCCTGCCCATCCGGAGCCCTTGAAGAATTTCAGCTGGTAAGTTCCGACTGAATCAAGCGCCATTACGATCTGGTAGATGGAGTCGGAAAGCGGGATCTGGGAGATAAGCTGGTCGTTCAGGTTGGTGCCCGGTTCATTCCAAACACCATAGATTCCCCCGAAGTTACCTGCAACAAAAATAGGTTCTCCGTTAAGTCCGGAGTGTTTCATGTTGACATTGAAGGTAAGGTTGGCCGGTTTCACACCAAACGTGTAGTTGAGCGTGGTAGTGCCGGCAACGGTCGCGGTGCGGTTGGGATCACCGTTCCATTCTCCGCCTCCCCATCCTGCATTCTTGAAGAATTTGAAGTGATATTGTCCATCGGGGAGGGCCATTGCTATGGTATAGATATTCCCGCTGGAATGGATCAGTTCATTGTTGGCGTTGGTGCCCGGTTCGTTCCAGGAACCGTAGATGCCTCCGAAATCGCCGGCAACCCAGACTTTGTCGCCCGTGACAAGGCCTGCTGCGGTCATGTCAACGTTCATGGTGACGTTTGTGGTAGGTGCGGGGCCATCCGTGCTGAAGAGGATGTCGTCGAAATAGATGACGATATCTTCGGTAAGGTTGACCGGATCCTGTTTGTCAGGCATGAAGGCAATGATCGGATAGGTGCCTGTCTTTTCCGAGAAATCGGTGACCATGTCTTCCCAGGTATTGGTCAGGAGCTGCTGGTTGGCGGTTTCTTTTTCAACCGTGCCGGCCTCGCCGCCTTCGATCTTGAAGAAAACAGGGCTGATGCGCGGTTTCCACACCTTCACATGGGCGAATTTATTAACCGTTACATCCACCGGGGTGGGAAGTGCGGACCAGAATCCGCCCCAGGGCACACCGTCTTTGTCGCGGACAAACTTGACAACCCAGTTGCTCGTGTTGATGCCGGTGGGATCCGGGTTCCAGACGACCGACATCTTACTCAGGTCTTCGGCTCCGCCCAGCATCAGGTTCAGCGGGATCAGCTCCTCGAAGTTCTCGATGTTATAGGCAGTGGCTGAACCGGGGGTCGGGTCATTGTTGACCATGATGTCGTCGAAATAGATCTGGATGTCTTCGGTAAGAGCGACCGGATCATTGAAGTCCGGGCAGAGGACAACAATGTTGAATTTGCCGGTGAGGGCGCTGAAATCGAAAACGATGTCCTCCCATCCGTTGACCACGGTTTGCGGGTACATGGAAGTGATTTCGGTTGTCGGGCTCACGCTACCGCCTTCCAGTTTAAAATGGAGCGGACTGATCCGGGGTTTCCAGACTTTGACATGCACATATTTGTTAACAGTAACGTCAACGGAATCAGTGGGACCTACCATGCTCCAGAAACCGCACCAGGGTACGCCGTCCTTGTCGCGGTTCAGATGGGCAACCCATGCGCTTGTATTGATTCCGGTGGGATCGGGGTTGGGAATAACATCAATATAGCTTTGATCATCGGCGCCTCCCAGCAACATGTTCATCGGAATGACTTCGAAGTCGGCTATAACTTGTTCCTCAAAGGGTGGAGGAGTGCTTTCATAAGCAGTCCATGTAATATTATCAATTGTCACTTGTCCCGATGCAGTGGATGCTTGGATGAAATCGATGATGAATTGACCGGACTGGTTAACTGTAATTGGGCCAGAATGTTTAACTAAACCCTGTTCGCCAGCAGATGTTGTTGCTGTATAAACCAGTATGTTATTTACATATACATTCAATGAAACCGCTGAAGTGAAAGGTTGCTTGTAATCGAAGCTCAGGGTTCCGCAACCGTTGCTGATGCTGCCTGACTTGACTTCGGAGATCGGAGTCCGATTCTTTCCTAGGGTCGGTGAGGGAGCAATGATCACCGAATCGCCACGGCATTGGAAATACTGCCAGGTGGAGCCGTCCTGACCCGTGAACGTCCCGTCATGGTAGGCATTTGAGGTTTCAGGATAGTTGTTGAAATTTTCAACTCCCTGACCATAAGAAATTTGAAAAGCGGTCCAAAATGATATAAATAATAAGGTAAAAAGCTTTTTCATAGGAATGTTTTTTAATCTAATAATAGTTTAGGATAAACATTTAGAAGTTTCTAATGCACCGAACTGAAAAGCCATAAATTTTTTGGTCGCCTGAATACCCAACTAGTTCATAATTGTAAGTAAGGTACCAATACTCTGCATTCGCCTCATTGTTAAGTGAGGATGACCAGAAGTAATCAACGTATGTGAGATTGTAAAAAACGTTATTCCTGGTGCGGTGACCACCTGGAAGGGCAGTGAACCCACTGCTGTTGGTGGCTCCTGTATTAGGCGGTGCCCAATGAATGTATCCAGCTTCTTTCATTTTACTTCCAGCTTCTGACCAACCTCCTAAAAAATCCTTAAGAATTGTCAATTCCCCATTTGTTGGAAGGTGCCAACCGACAGGACATAAGCCCTGTGTGCCCTCTGTCGTTGACCATTGCATAGCATTATCCCATTGATACAAACCTCCGTATACATCACAATTCGTTTCATCGTCATCATAACAATACTTCTCAATTGATTCATGGTTGGTTTGTTCTGAACTACCAGGAGTCATTGTTCCAATATTCATGTTTTCCTTCATCCAACATTGAGTTCCAATTTGTATAGTATTGTAAATCTTATTATCACGATCGTCTGTTATTGGATTATTGCAGAAATGAGGAGTGGGATGCGTTGTAAAAACCACATTCTGGCCATAGGCCACTCCGATTGCATTGAATGCATAGGCCCTGATATAATATTGAGTGGAATGCTGGAGGTTCGAGAGTTGACTTACAAAAGTCCCGGAGCCATTCCCATCGATTGAATGACTGTCATCCAACGTGGGATTTGGACTTGTGCTCCAGCAAACCCCTCTGAAAAGGACATTTGATCCGCCGTCAGAAATAATATTGCCCCCACATGTCGCTGACGTAGGCCCGATGTTAATTACCTGGGAAGTTATGACCGACGGTATGATCGGATCTGACAAGGTCGTAAACATGAACTCCTCACCATAGAATGTTCCAATCGAATTAGTGGCATAAGCCCTTAAGTAATAATCAGTGGTAGGCGATAACCCGCTAACGTTGCTTAAAAACACACCCATCCCGCTCCCATCAATGGTTGTATTGTTTGCAACCGTGGGATTGGGAGAAGTATTCCAGCACACTCCCCTTGCAATGACTGTTGATCCTCCATCAGCAGTGACTGATCCCCCGCTGATTGCGCTTTTCAACGTGATATATTTGACTGTGTCGGTTACTACTATTGCAGGTAGAGACGCTGACGTAAAACTTCTTTGATTTCCGTAAGTCGTTCCATATGCAGATGTCGCGTATGCACGAACATAATATAACGTATTTCCAGCAAGTCCTGTCAGTTGACTTGTAAAAGTGCCCGGCCCTGCGCCATTATTTGTATGATTATCCATCGTTGTGGGGTCTAGATGGATACTCCAGCATACCCCACGGCCCATAATATTTACGTTGCCCCCGGGAGTGATAGTACCTCCGCAGGTGGCAAAGTTTTGAATGATTTCAGTGACCACAGAAGTGGTTATGTTGGGTGGTGTGACAAAGGTAAATTCGTTCCCGTATCCTGTGCCGGTATTGTTGATTGCATAGGCCCGAATATAATACAATGTATTGGCTGTAAGTCCATTGAGAATACTGGTGAAGGTTCCCAGACCGCTGCCGTCAATGGTATAATTATTTTCAAATGTAGGATGCGGAGTGGTCCCGTAACAGACACCCCTGAAATAAATATCGGATCCCCTGCCAGATATGGCATTACCCCCGGAAACGGCCGATGTCTGTGTTATATTAATTACAGCACTGGTAATGATTGACGGTGTTTGAGGATTGGTCTCAAGTTGCTGCCACCCGGATCCATTATAATACTCGAAGTTCAGTGTTGAACTATTGTATAGTAAAAGCCCCGACGCCGGTAATATTGCCTGGCGCTGACTAGTGGTCATTCTTGGGATCAGTAATCCCTTATCGGAGGAAGAAATGTCAAGTATCGAGGAATGATGTGGAAATGAATTGTCTGCTTTGACAGACATGCCAACTACTTCCTGGCTTCCTGTTGGTGCTGTTGTACCCGTCGGGTTTGATTTAAACGATAGCCATTGAATGCCATCGTAAAAACAAAAGGAATTATTTGTGGTATCGTATATTAACAGACCATCTGCCGGATTGATCACCGAACCTATTGAATTCCGTGGAATGAGAATGCCGCGGGTCGGATCTTTGACGTCAAGGATGGAAGAAATTTCAGGGGATGAACCCGGTGATGCGCTGATGGAGACACCTCCCGGGCTGGATAAGGATCCTGTGGTGGATGTAATGAAAGATGATTCAATCTGGGACCAAATGCTCCCGTTATAAAAGTTAAACTGATTAGTGGTCGAATTATAGAGTAACAAACCCTTCCCAGGGGATGGGATTAGATTCCGATTGTTAGTTGAAATCCTTGGAATCAATATACCCCGGTCGGTTGCTTTGACATCGAGCATGGCGGATTGATCCGGCGAACTATTGTCGCTGTTAATTGCCAAACTGGGTCTGTCACAGACGATCATGACAGTGATTTCTACTGGCTGAGTCGGTGCCCACTGATTACAATTTACATCAAACATCAGCCGGCGGAACCTTGTCGTTTCAAATAAGCCCGAATGAAAAACAAGGTCTTTCCCTGTTTCACCAGCGATTTCGGTCCAGATGGTAAACGGTGCTATGCTCATCTCCCATTTGAACACGTTCGTGCTGCTAGTTCCGATCAATGGAGCGGGAACATCTCCGCGGCACAGGGTCTGCGAAGGTCCAATCGTCCCTGAAGACCAAACACTAATTGTTATCGTATTGGAGTAAACAGGCTCATAGCCCGGACAAAGGATGTTATCGGCCCGGACACGAAAATAAGTGGTCACTGCAAACGTTTCGGTATAACCGGCAAAATCATAGTCCGGCACATAATAATCCGGAGCACCCGTATTTCCAGGGAAATTCATTTGGGTCCATACCACCCCATCGGTGCTTTCTTCCCAAATGTAATTGATAAGACTTGCATCCAGTCCGCCGCCTGTGAAACGGTCACAGGTGAGCGGATCACTTGGGGTTCCATTGGGGCATGTGGCTTGATCGGGCCCTGCATTTTCAGCAGAAACGGCTTTTTTGGTCCATACAACTGTTGTGAATCCGTTCTGGATTTCCACGGGGGTGCCACCGCTCCATCGGGTTACCGTTAAAAAATAAGTCCCTTCCTCGTAAAATGGATCGCCGATAGGGATCACAGGGTTCTTTTCCGTTGTGGAAAATCCGGTGGCGGTACAGTACCAGGAATAGGTCACATTGGTAACGTCACAGATCGTGATTATCCCTCCATAACAAAAGAGTGTAATAGGAGCTTCATCTTTGCAGATCGACGAGTTGCTGGATTGCGCATTAACATCCGGGCAAAGCGAAATTGCAAGGAAGAAAAAGATCAAGACCTTGTTTGTTGGAATTTTCCCAAAATGGATCGAAATATTTTTCATGGTAAATTCATTAGTTTCTCCATGTTAATTGACTATTTCTGTAGATTCTAAACATCGATGTTTACCGGAATAAAAATGCGATTCCGATAATTTCAGCGGAAAATGAAATATAATCTCCTCTTGTTTCATCTTTAGCCATTGTTTAATCAAAGGAAAAAGTGAGCTGAATTATATCAGTCTTGATGGATTCTATACTTTCAGTGTAAATAGTGCCGTCATGGACCAGGTTATCAAATAGACTGTATTTGTTCATTAATTCAATACTGAACCGGAAAAAACGCTTTTTTAAACTAACCCCTACACCGGTGTTTATGTAAAAATTATCTGTGGCGAATCTTACAGCGTATGAGTTATGTCTTGGTTTTTTCTTGGCGTTAGATGCCATGTCCCATGTGTATTGCCCTCCAAAAATAAAATATGCTTCACTCTTTTTAGCTGAATAAAATTTAACTTTTAATTCCAATGGTAGGTTCAGGTAGATGACTTGAATTTCTTTCTGAATGTCAATCTTCTGCTCAGACAAGATTAAACTTGACCAGTCCATAGTATATGTATTGAACACATATTTTAACGTGTACGATCCATATGCAAATTCCGGTATAAATCGCAATTCAAAATACTTGGAAAGTTTAAAAGTTGTTCCGAAACTTATTGTGAATCCTAAACTTGGAGAAGCGCTAACGGATTCAATAGTTGCATAATCCGCACCCGGTTCAATGTCTCGAAGTTCATATTCTCCTGAATAAATTCTGGTACTTAGATCATCCTTTGGATGGATTAACAGAAATACACAGGTAGTCCCAAGACCAAATCCAAAGTGAATGAAATCGGATTTCTTTCTTGGGAGTTGATCTTTCTTCCCGGAGGTATCCGATAAAGTGCAGAAACGCTGATAAAATGAGTTATCTATTGCTATGCACCTGACCAGAAGCCCAATGCGCTCATCTTCGGTACATTTTTTTATTTTCCGTTTATACTTGTATTGCGGATCCACCGAATAGGCATAACCGGGAAAAAATTCATCCGATGTCCAGTAATTGCCCTTATGGATTGAATTTTCAAACAAGAAATTTCCGTTTGCCTGCCTGGTTGAACAACTTTTTGCTTTTAAACTGTTCATCAACTGTTCGCTGCCCGGATCCAGGATTTCATATTTTTTGCCTTTATCACAAACAGATTCAATCAGGTCTTTCCATTCATAAAATCCTGGAACACGCCACCCCTTTGGGCACAGACCCTGTTCATCATTTACGGTGTACCAGTTGTACAATTTCCCAATATTCGCTTCTGCTTTCGGATCGTTTTTATAATTGCACCAGCCTGCAGTTTGGAGCGATTCCCAATCTTCTTTCTCTCTGACTTCACCAATATAGTCACCGCTGGAAAATTTTTCAGCAGTCAGGTTCTCCAGCATCCAACACTTATCATGGAAAAACACAGTTGAATAATTTCTCACATTGATCCTGTCGAAATACCTTTCCCCACAATAAAAAGGTTGATAGGGTTTCCAATTATCATCATTTGTATAAATATTGCATTTTTTCTCATCCATGTTATAAATGATCATGTCTCGCTTAGGATGAGTGATGGAATCCCTTTGAGAGGTCGTCATCTTTGGCGCAGATACACATAATGAATCCTCGCCTTTGATAAAATAATGCAAAGAATCGACCTGGACTTCCGTGTGATCAGAGACCTCCTGCTGCCCCATCGCGGCGCCTGAACTGAAGATCCCAGCGCAGATCAATATTAAAGTTCTTTTCAGTGATAATGCCGATAAAAATGATAGGCTTATTAAGGAAGTCGCCATATTATCACGATAAACTTCTTGATTCTACAAATACCTTGTATTGTAAAGGCTGTTGAGTTTTACTCCATTGGTATTTTCATATTTGTTGCTGTGGGGATGGAATCTGTAGCCGAGGAAGATCTCCGCACTGCCCTTCGAAACCCCCGACATGCTGCCGATCGTATAGTCATACGACAACCCCAGCATGAAACCGCGGATCACTATCCCCGCCATGGCCGCCACGGCATCCTGGTAACGGTATGACAACCCGGCCCAGAAAAGGTCGTTGTATTCCACA
>CAYLVY010000095.1:0-13749 GCA_964387205.1 uncultured Draconibacterium sp. | reverse complement strand
AGCGGCGGCACGATGGAACTCCATGCGACGCTGAACCGCTTCAACGGGAACATGCTGGCATTATCATGCGGATAATTATGCGGGATGTACCGGAACCGCTGCAGGAGCTGTGCAGACCACCACACCGAACATTCGCTTCGGAGTACCTCCGTTGCCGCTGGGAGTGGTCATGGGAACCATCCGAAACATCAAGACTAATATGCCTGTTCCCGATGCCATTGTTGGTTATGGCGCAAAAAAAGACACAACCGGCCCTGACGGAATTTACAGATTATATCATATACCTGCCGGAAATGCTACTATAAGTGCCACAGCCCCCGGCTATCTTTCTGGGTCAGGATCTGCAACAGTAATAACAGATACCTTGACCATCCTTGATATCCTTCTTCAACCCGGCCCTGTTGTCAGTGGTACGGTAACAGATGGGTCCACCGGACAGCCGGTATTGGGAGCCGCCATATCCATCGGAGGGCAATTCCAGACCATGTCGGTGACAGGCGGGAGTTTTACCACGCCACACATGTCGATCCAGGGAAATGTTCCCATTGTGGTCACCAAAACCGGTTATGAAAACGCGATCGGGAGTATCACCCTTTTTCCGGACTCCACTGTACAATATCAGGCAGTTTTATTACCGGAGGCCTACCCTCCGGGACCCATGACCGCCATACTCAACCCATCAGAGACGGCAGTCAACCTGAATTGGGGGGTGCCGATGGGACTTTATCAATTGATTTATGATGATGGGATCCAGGATAACTTTGCCGTCTGGACAACAGCAAACAACCTTCATGCCCTGAAATTTTCTCCACTGGGTTATCCTGCGACATTGATAGGCGGTAAGGTGAACCTGGGAAATCAATCCAATTACGGAACCAATGTATTGCCTCTACAGAATTTTATGATCTATGCCATGCTGGCTGATGGTCCGGGAGGTACCCCGGGAACCAGACTGGACAGCACAGTGGTCGTCGCTTCAGGATTCGGATGGAACAATTTCTCCTTTTCGATACCGGTTGCCATTAACTCCGGAGATTTTTTCCTGGTGATGAAGCAGGGTGGCGCTCCTCCGAACGCGGCAGGGATTGCAATGGATGCCACCACCTCTTTTCGCAGTTACTCAAAATTTGTATCCGGCGGCGGCCCGTGGGTCCCGATTTCCGGAAGTTATATGATGAGGGCTGTTGTCCAGGGAACCGGCGGGCCTGCAGCCTCAGATATCACCGCCCCACTCCTTATAGTTACAACAGATATTCCGCAAGGATTAAACACCGAAAAACCGGTTTCCCTCACAAACGGGCCTCCCGTCTTAACCAGAACCGAACCTTTTGACTGGGTTTCCATGTTGCCAATATCCGGCCCACCTCTTGTTGAACTTCCGTTGGCGGAGATGCAGCCGGTTTCAGACGATGGGCTGGGATCGGAGATTACAGGTACCGTCATACCCA
Organism: uncultured Draconibacterium sp.; assembly: GCA_964387205.1. GTDB lineage: Bacteria > Bacteroidota > Bacteroidia > Bacteroidales > FEN-979 > CAIVAT01. The sequence continues at coordinate 12,301 of CAYLVY010000095.1, read as the reverse complement.
CCGACGCCCCGGCAGCGTTGCTTTATGACAACGGGCCGATAATTACCAGTACCGGAACAGGTTACGGAGGGGCTGATGAGAGTATGCTGCAGGCTCCTTTGACCTCCTTCGGGTCGAACATCAATAAAGCGCTGCACTACAGAATCTCGGACGACTTTGTCGTTTCCGCGGGCACCTGGCTGGTGACTTCCGTTGAATTATTTGGCTATCAGACCGGATCGACTACTACATCCTCCTTTACTTCTGTATTTTGCCGTATACTCAATGGCCCTCCGGATTTGCCTGGCAGTACGGTGGTATGGGGTGATACCGTTACGAACCGATTGTCTTCCACATCATTTACAAATATTTACCGGGTGAATATCAGCGGGAACAATCAGCGACCCATCATGAAACTGGTGGTGAACACCCCCGGATTGTATCTACCCCCGGGACAATACTGGATCGAATTTTCAGCGCTCGGGCAATTAGCACCCGGTCCCTGGTGCCCCTATGTCACCATCAACAATACACCGGTTACCGGGGATGGCATGATATACCTCGGGCCCGAAGGCATCTATCAGCCTGTTAACGCTACTTATGGTCAGGGTATCCCGTTCAGGATTTTCGGATCCGTCGCCGATCCGGGAGATGTGACTTATCAGGCATGGCGGCTTGAACAGGGGCAGGAAAGCAATCCCGCTTCCTGGAATTTTATTTATGACGGATACCTTAATCAGACTACCGACAACCATTGGCCTGAACTCCCGTCGGGGCCTTACCGGTGGGCAGTTCGCGCAGCCTATTCCCCGCCGGGATTACGGCTTTCAACACCAATTTTTTCCAATGTGATTGGTAAAGACTGGCTGGGCAGTGTCGCCGTATGCGTAAACCTCTCCTGTAGTGCCCATTCCGGGGAAGGCATCGTTGTAAAACTTATCAACAATGACTACCCTGACACCAATTATACCAAAGTATCCGGAAGTTCAGGCTGCGTAAACTTTACCAATGTCTGGAAAGGCACTTACACTCTATCGGTTAAAAGATTCCAGTACCCTGAATCGACGCAAACGGTCACCATTACCGGAAGTCACCAATTTGAAGTCAACCTGACTGAAATACCCTATCCACCCACCAACCTGACGGTCAATAATCAAACCCTGATCGCCACCTGGTCTCCGCCGACCGGATCGGTGATCCAACTGGATGAAAAATTTGAGAACGGCTTTGAACCCAATGGATGGATGATTAGCGGTGGGACCAACTGGCAGATCAATACCGCACTCGGAAATCCCCTGCCCGCTGCTATGTTTTCGTGGAGCCCTCAGGTCACTAATTATCATCAATATCTGACCAGTAAGACACTGGAAGGATTGTATGCACCGGCTATGTACCTGCATTACGACATCACCCTCGACAATTTCGGGACAAGCAGTGAGAATAATATGGCGGTTGAACTCTGGAACGGAGCAAGCTGGATCCTGCTGAAATCATACAGCAACCTCACCGGATCATTCACATGGACATCAGAGGTGCTGGATATCACTTCAGAAAATGAGAATCCCGGTTTTAAAATCAGGTTTCATGCATACGGTGCCGACACCTATGATATCAATTCCTGGGCAATCGACAATGTTAAGGTCTATAGTACCGATGGCCGGACAGGCCCGAATCCCTGCGTGGTCGCTTACAACTTTCTGATCAATGATGTTATCAGTACCATTACGACAGACACCAGTTATTCAATACCGCCGGAGCAGGTCCCATACGGTCAGTCGTATCAAATCTGCGTCAATGCTGCATACTTCTCCAATACCAGCAGTATGACCTGCATCACCATGCAATCGGGATATCTATATCCGGCACAGGGGTTAACCGCAGCGGCCCAGGCATGCAATGCTTTCCTGAACTGGAAAAAACCTGTTACGGCAAACGGGGATCCTCCCGGCCTGACAGGGTACAACATTTACGAAAATGGAATTTTCATCCATTATAATCCGGATAAGGATTCCCTGTCCCTACCTGTTTACGGCCGTGACCCGGGCTTTTACATCTATGAGGTCAAAGCGGTGTATGACCTCACCTCTTATGGTTTTCCGGGACAATCGGCAGAATCACTCGGGAACACCGGCGGTACGCAAACGGTAAGGCTCATGTGCGGAATGCCACTGCCATTTTCCGAACCCTGGGACGGAGGTTCCTTTTCACAAAACAACTGGCTTTACGATGATCATTGGACCGTTAATACCGGCCAGGGAATGGGTGCACCATGTGCCGATTTCCAATGGGACCCCCTGATATCCAATTACGCTCAAAGCATTACCAGCCCTTTTATCAATGCCGGCGAATGGACCTGCATGGATATCTGGCTGGACTTTGACTATAAACTGATCGACCGCAACCAAACCGGCAATGAAAAACTGATCGTCGAACTGTTTTATGAAGGACAATGGCTGGAAAAGACACGGTTCAGCAATAACGGAACAAGCAACTGGACTCCTCAGCATGTCAAGATTAACAACATCAGAGGCAAAGGATTCAAGATCAGGTTTAAGGCCAGCGGAGATTATTCACTTGACATCCTGCACTGGTACGTGGACAACATCCACGTTTACGGAATTTGTAAACCTGCAGAAAACCTCGAAGCAACCCAAAACGACCGGACCACAACCCTGACCTGGCAGGCGCCGGAGTGCTCCTCGGTCATGCCGACTGAACTCATCGGTTTGTTTCAATGGTCAGGCAGCCCTGACAACGGATACTTTCAGAATTACAATTACGCTTATGGGGTAGTCTACAATCTGGCGCCTTTTCCCGAGGCATCTCTGGCTATGATCGATTTTCACCATGCATCCTGGGGAACATCCGGAATATGGAATTATAAAATTCATGTCGTGGACTGGAGCACCTATGACGAAATTGCCGCCCTGGGTCCTTTTACCACGCATGGGGACGACCGGTGGGAGAAAAGTATCGGACTTGGGAATATTCCCGGCTGCGGAGGAAAACTGATCGGCATAATGCTGGAACCCATGAGCAATGCCCCAACGGATGCCTATCCATGCTTTTCAGCCGATAATATAGGGCCGGACGGAGTTTCTGTTTTTGGTGCCCTACCCGATTACAGCATGTTCGCAGGATCTGCTATCGGTGATTTTCTTCAAAACCTCTGGATCGAGGTTCCCGCAGAAGATGGGATAAAAATGCTGAAACCGGAGAAAGTCAAAGTAAACCGGTTGGCTGCTTCCGGGATTTCCAAAACGGGTGTTCATTTGGAAAAAATGCCGTCATACCTGACCATCCAACAGCATCAGTGTCAAGGAAATTATCCCTCTGATGAAGCTTCCGTCCTGGATTATAATATTTACAGAAGCGGTTCAGACGGCATGCCTCCCTTTGTAAAACTCAATGCATCTCCAATAACCTCAACACTCTACACCGACATCTACCCGGATACTCTGACCAACGGAGTCTACCGGTACTATGTTACGACGCGTTACAGCGGTTCGTACGACCCATCAGTATTGACATGTGAACCTGCAGGTGACACCATAATCGTCAGGTATCCCGACCTTCATTTCGATCCGGTTTGGTTCGGAACGCCCGTGGCTCCCATGACGGTCATGGTAATGCAGGCATATGTCAACAATATGGAACTCAATCCGGGCGATGAAATCGCCGTTTTCGACGGCAATGTCTGCGTAGGTTCGCAAATCGTAGAGGCTCCGATTACCCCCCTTGCCTCCTGCAATATTGTGTTATCCAGGGATGATCCCTCAACAATGGTAAAGGATGGTTATACCGAAGGCAATATGATCACCTATAAAATCTGGAAAAAGAACCTGAACCTCGAGGTTTCCGAAATCACCCATTATTTTCCCTTCGCGCCGATGTTCGCATTCGAATATTTCACCGCTTTTCAATCGTCAGTGGTGATCCTCAACGGCAATAGCCTGCCGGTAACTTTGCAACTGCAGGGTTTGACCATTCCTGACGGAGAGAATTATTGTTTCGATGCAACAGGGGTCATCAATGTGGCAGGTGGTGGCACCTTTTTTGAAATGCAACCGGGATCCATGGCGACCATGATCGCCGGGGAGAAAATCAGTTTCCTGCCCGGGACAAGGATCAGGAACGGAGCCTATCTCCATGCCTACATTTCTCCCGCAGGCCCTTACTGCTATTCAACTGCTCCGGTAATTGCCTCCGGAAACACGGTCAGCACCATAACGGAAATGGAGGGATCTCCTCAATTCACCATCTATCCCAATCCAACCACCGGAATATTTACCGTCAGGTTTCCATCCGACATACCATCTTCCCTCCGTATTGGCCTGTATAACCTTTCGGGTGGGAAAATTCTGGAAGTGAATGAGATCAAGCGTTCTTCCGTGGAGATGGACATCCGCGAATATCCCGCCGGCATCTATATATTGCTGGTGACGTGCGATCAGTATAACCGGGTCGGTAAAATAGTAAAATTCTGATCTAAAACGATTTAGAAACCGTGAATATCGGCAGATAATGCACCTGATCATAGAAAAAACCTCATCAATTAACAGCACAGGCATTATGAAAATATCATCTGAAAAAATATCAGCATTGGCACTGTATCTCTCTTTGGCACTGATCTGTGCCATTCCATGCCATGCACAGTCAACCCTGTTATTTTCCGAAAGTTTCGAAACAGGGAGCGGCTCCACTCCTCCCTCCGGATGGAGCATCGAACAGGTTTCGGGCACCAGTCCCGGGATTACCTTTATCACCACCAGCATCTACCCGACCATAACCACTGCGTTTCACGGCTCGGTTTTCGCCAGGTACAATTCATATAACATCTCCGGCGGATCGACCCGGTTAAAAAGGAACATACCGATTTCGACGGTGAACAGATCCTGTATCCTGGTAGACTTTGCCTGGTATGAAGACCCGGGTTACGCAACCAGCGCCGATCGTGTGGATGTACAGTGGTCCACTGACGGAACAACCTGGACGACTGCGGCTACCTTCAACCGGTATAATGCAACCGCCGGTTGGAAATCAAAAAATGTGCTCCTTCCTCAGGGTGCATCAAATCAGGCCACATTGTATATAGCTTTTTTGTTCACGACCGCCTATGGCAACAACTGTGCACTTGATTTGGCGCAGGTTTATGCCGGGCAAGCGACCATGGCCAATGTGACTGTAGGCAATGGTACTTCAACCGTAGGTTGGCCATTCTATACATTTTACATGGGCAGCCGTACCCAAATGCTTTATACCGCATCCGAACTTATTGCTGCCGGCGCTTCTGCCGGAACGCTCAACAGCATTGGCTTTGACGTGACAGTTGCCTATCCTCAGGTGATGCAGAATTTCACCATCAAAGTGGGACACGTCACTGCTTCTGTGCTAACCGGTTGGGTAACTACCGGGATGAATACCGTCTATTTTTCGAACTATAGCGTACCAGGTACCGGATGGCAGGATATCAACCTGACCACACCATTTAACTGGGACGGGCAGTCCAATGTACTTGTAGAGATTTGTTTCGGCGACAATGGTGTCTATACAAGCAACTCTCAGGTCCGAGGAACCACTGCAACGGGAACAACCTGGCACCAACATCTCGATAACTGGGCGGGGTGTACCGGATCAGGTACCGGAGCAACACAGGGCATCAGGCCCAATATTCGGTTCGGGGTGCTGTCGGCCAACTCCGGGGTCCTGACGGGATATGTCAGGAATGTGAATACAAACTCCCCTATACCGGGAGCTATCGCGATGGCTGGTGGATATTCCGATACCTCCAAGGCCAACGGCTTTTACATGATCTGCAATCTATCATCCGGACCCGTCCAGGCCAGTGTTAATGCCTCAGGATATCTTTCAGGATCAGGAAGCACGACCATCACCGTCGGACAGGCTTCATCCATTGATTTCCTGCTAAATCCGGGTCCGCAGGTTGGTGGATTGGTTACAGATGGTTCGACCGGGCTCCCGGTGGTTGGGGCCGTTGTCTCGCTGGCAGGATTATCACAGACCCTGTCAACAGCCAATGGCCAATATATCACACCACCCGTGTCGGTTACAGGCCCTCAGCCCCTTGTCATCAGTAAACCCGGATACGATGACTTTAACGGAATGGTTAACCTCTATCCTGATTCCCTTGTGACACAAAATGTTTCATTGATCCCCTCTTCAATGCCTCCGGGCCCTTTAAGTGCAGCTTTAACCGGTAATCCGGGTATTGCCGTTAACCTGAACTGGGGTGTACCCCTTGGCATGTATGAATTGATATATGACGACGGAATCCCGGACAATTTTGCCATCTGGGCTTCATCAGGAAACTTCAATGCCCTGAAATTTTCTGCAATCAGTTATCCCGTTAAACTTTTCGGAGGGAAAGTACATCTGGGAAATCAGGCAAATTACCCATCCGGCGCTTTACCGTTGAATCCGTTTAAAATATTCGCCTATAGAGCGAACGGCACCGGAGGTACTCCCGGTACGGTTCTCGACAGCACTGCTGTAACCCCGGTTGGCTTTGGTTGGGCCGATTTTTCTTTTCCCACACCCATCACCATCAATTCAGGAGATTTTTATCTCGTTATGCGCCAGGGTGGTGTACCCCCACATGCAGCCGGTATCGGACTCGACCTGACCAATCTATCAATGCGCAGTTATTCAAAAATGACTTCTGTCGGATCCAACTGGACTGCAGCGGCAGGTACCTTTATGATGCGGGCCATTGTCCAGGGAACAGGCGGGCCAATGCTGATGGATCATTTAGGCGAAATGCAGGTCATCACAGCCACTACTCCGGAAGGGTTGCTCTATGCTTCTCCGGTGGCTGACCAGACAGGCTTTGAGAGCCTGGCACGTACCGAGGCATTTGACTGGAATTCGATGCTAAACAATCCGCATACCCCCCAGGTCATCCCTTCCGCATCAAATCCTCAGCCAACCACTGAAGAAGGGATTGGCGCCAACTTCAGTGGAACCGTGACACCATCCGATGCTCCTGCAGCAATATTATTCGACAACGGTCCGATGATCACCAGTTCCGGAACCGGATTCGGCGGGGCCGATGAAAGCTTCCTGCAGTCACCTTTATCATCCTATGGATCCAATTTCAATAAAGCGCTGTCGTACAAAATCGCAGATGATTTCACCGTTTCGGGTAGTTCCTGGTATGTCAGCTCCATCGAATTTTATGGATATCAGACCGGGTCCACCACCACCTCTTCCTTTACTGCCGCCTTTTGCAGGATATTTAACGGAGTACCGGGGCAACCGGGAACATCCGTCATTTGGGGCGATACCACGACCAATCGTCTGCTTTATACCGCGTTTACCAATATATACCGGGTAAATGTTACCGGAAACAACCAGCGTCCCATCATGAAAATCGTACTCAATACCTCCGGACTGACACTACCGGCCGGCGACTATTGGATTGAATTCTCCACATTGGGATCGCTCGCTTCAGGACCGTGGTGCCCTTATGTGACCATCGACAATACCCCCGTAACCGGCAATGGGTTGATCTTCCTTGGAACAACCAACGGATACGCGCCCTTAAATACTACTTACGGGCAAGGTGTTCCATTTAAGATTTATGGCAGTGAGGGGATGGCCAACCCTCTGTCTTATAAGCTATTCAGACTGATACAGGGTGAAGAGAACAATGCATCCTCCTGGACCGAAATATATAATGGTAATGGGACAAGTTACACCGATTACTTCTGGCCCGGATTACCGGCAGGGCCTTACCGTTGGGCTGCCAAAGCTGTGTATGCCCCGCCGGTGCAAAGCCCGTCAGCACCTGTTTTTTCAAATGTAATCGGCAAGGATTGGTTTGCAGAGGTAAACGTGCAGGTCTCGCACAGTTGCGAGAATGTTCCCCTTTCCGGATCCATGGTAAAACTTGTCAATACCGAATTTCCTGATACTGTCTACTTTTCGGTTACCGATCCAAACGGTTTCGCCACATTCCACCATGTCTGGAAGGGAGAATATCAATTGACCGTTGACCGGTTTCCATTTCAAACATCCAATCAGACCTTATCCATTCAGGATATAACCACTGTCAAAGTAATTTTGCTGGCAAACCCGGTTCCTCCATCGAACCTTACGGTGAACAACCAGACTTTGCAAACGTCATGGCAACCACCTGAAAATACGGTGTATCAGCTACAGGAGATGTTCACCAATGGTTTTTCGGCCAACCAGTGGACAACATCAGGCAATACCAACTGGAACAGCTCCCCTGCATATGGAAATCCTGCCCCTGCCGCTGTGTTCAGCGGATTGCCCCTGGTAAACAACTACCATCAGTTCCTTACCAGTAAAGCCCTTTCCGGGATCAATGCACCCAAAATGATGCTGAAATACGATATCTCCCTTGTTAATATTTCATCCCAAACCCTGAACAGCCTTACTGTTGAACTGTGGAACGGAACTACCTGGATACCTATGCGCAGCCATAATAATTCGGGCGGAGACATTCCATGGACCACTGAAACGGTTGACATCAGTTCGTACACAGCTATTACAGCTTTTTACATCAGGTTTCACGCTCACGGCTCAAATTCTTCACATATCCAGCAATGGATCATAGACAACGTGGAGATTTTCAGCACAGATTCAGATGGCGGGAACAATACCTGCCTGCTGGGCTACAATGTTTATATTAATAACGCCCTTAGTGCATTTACTACCAACACAAGCTACTCCATACCACCCAACCAGATTGCTTACGGGCAACCTTATAACATCTGCGTAAATGCCGAATATGGCTTTGTGAGCAGCCCGCTGGTTTGTGAACCCATGACTGCGGATTTTCTTTACCCTGTCCCGACCCTCGCCGCAGAACCTGTTGAATGCAGCGTATTGCTGACCTGGGTAAAACCGGTGACCGCCGGCGATGGTCTTGTGATCACAAATACCGCTCCGCGGGAAATATCTGGTACTAAGCATGCAGAATACTCTCCAATGATCTATCAAACTGCAGGGTCAATCCAAAGTGAAGCATTATGGGACATCCTGTTCAGCTGGCCGTGTTCTGCAGCGTCTGAAGCAGCCACCGATATGGCAGGTGACTATATTTATACTGCCTTGTGGAATGGCACATTAATCAAAAAATACCAGAAGTCCACAGGTATGCTGCTGGAGACCTTTGATATTCCGGGGGTTACCGGGATCCGTGACCTGGCATATGATGGCACCCAGTATTGGTATGGCGGCGCCAACGCCGGCTCCTCCATTTATAAGATGGACTTTGTAGCCAAGACATTAATATCGACGATCAATACTTCTGTGCCGTCTATCCGACACTGCGGATATGACCCTGCTAACGGTGGACGTCTTTGGGTAGGAGGCTGGAACGATATGTTTCTGGTATCACTGACAGGAGCTACCATTGCCACTGGCCCTGCACAGACCTCGGCATTCGGCAGTTCGTATGATCCCGATGCCGCTGGTCCTTACCTTTGGGTAAATGCACAAAACGGTGCTTCACAGTGCGAGTTGCAACAATTTAAAATTTCAGGCACCACGCTGATAAGTACAGGCCTGGTTTATGATCTCGGATCAGTACCCGGATTTAATGCCGGTATGGCCGGTGGGCTGGGTTCAGGCAACGTGGGAACAAAATTCGCGCTGATCGCCAATATTCAGCAGGACCCTAACCTGACGGTTGCACTGGAACTGCACGGAGCTTCCGGCGGTGGAGGTGGTGGCGGAACGCCCCCCGGCGGCCTGATAGGATACAATATCTATCGAAGCGGAATCATGGTGGCCAATATCCCGGACCCCGACTCCCTTCTCTATATTGATTATGACCTCAGTCCCGGGTTTTATTCATACGACATCACGGCTGTTTATGACCTGGCCTCTATGGGATTTCCCGGAGATACCGCTGAATCATTCTTAAACAGCTCAGGCACAAGAATAATCAACCTCATTTGTGGAGAGCCATTACCCTTTTATGAGCCATGGGATATAACCAATTTTCTGCATCACCAATGGCAATCTACCCGTTACTGGAGTTTCGACCACAATAACGGTAATCCGGCCCCATCTGTTATTTTTTGCCCCGATTCTGCTGTTACCGGTTATACACACAACCTTGTAACCCCATACCTGAATGCAGGTGACTGGACATGCAGCAGCATCTGGCTCGATTTTGACATCAAACTGACCGACAGAAATCACACCGGCAATGAACACCTGAACGTTGAAATTTTCTATAACGGTGTATGGAGGCCATTAATCCAGTTTTCCAATAACGGCAGCACCAACTGGAGCCATCATCATATTAATATCGACCCGGTTTCAGGTATCTCCTTCAGGGTAAGGTTCATGGCCACTGGCGCCAACTCATCGGACCTGGATAAATGGCATCTGGATAACATCTATATCTATGCCCAATGTAATCCGCCGCTGAATCCGGTCGCTGATCAATCCGGGCAAACGACGACCCTTACCTGGGAGCCTCCCTTATGCGCCGGACAAACCCCTGGCACCCTGGTCAGGCTATTTCAGTGGTCAGGGGCCCCGTTCAACGGCTATTATCAGTTCTATAATGCCGCTTATGGTGTGGTTTATGACCTGACCAATTATCCGGAAGCATCTCTGGAAAAGCTCGATTTTCACCATGCCAGTTGGGGGATAAAGGGTATATGGCCATATAAAATCCATGTGGTAGATTGGAGTACCTATAATGAAATGGCCATACTCGGACCATTGTCGACTACCGGAAATGATAAATGGGAGACCGATATCCCGTTAGGCAATATATCCGAAGTTGGTGGCAAACTGATCGGCATCATGCTTGAGCCCATGGGTAATTCTCCTTCAGATGCCTATCCGTGCTTTTCTTCTGATGTGACCGGGACCAATGGTGCGTCGTTGTATGGTAATTTACCTGATTATTCGATGTTTAGCGTGTCACAAATCGGAGACTTCATGCAAAACCTATGGATTGAAGTCCCGGCCCCCGATGGACCGGTTATAGTCAATCCAAAGAAAATTGCGGTAAATAATCTGACAATACACAGTCGGGCCAGGTTAACGTCCGGGGATTCATCTACCGACAACTACATATTCCTCAATCAAATGGCAGACCTTCAGGACCCGGTTGATTTTTCATATATTTCAGGATACAATGTTTACCGGAGCGGGAACAACGGATTGGCACCCTATGAGAAACTCAATACCTTGCCCTTAACCAATACAATGTACACGGATACTTTTCCTTCCGGACCTGAAAGCGGTTTATTCCGGTATTACATCACCGCGCTGTATGCGGGGTCATCCACCGGATTACCAATTCCCTGTGAAGCAGGCAGTGATACTGTGACAGTTTCTTACCCGGATGGCCATTTCGAGCCGCTTTGGTTCGGCACACCATTGGAACCTATGACCATCATGATATTACAGGCCACGATCAACGATAACGATCTTGAGCCGGGGGATGAAATTGCTATCTTTGACGGAAACCATTGTGTCGGGGTCAGGATACTTACCGCACCTGCTACCCCTTCAGCGCCATTGCAGGTTATTGTCAGCAGGGACAACCCCTCCACCCCTGCCATTGACGGTTATATCCCAGGCAATAATATTACGTACAGGATCTGGAAAAACGATATCAATACTGAGGTCTCAAGCGTCACCTGTTTTTTCCCCTATGCCCCGCTATTTGCACTGGAAACATTCACAGCGCTTCAGACATCCGTAGTGATTCTCAACGGCAATTTGCTTCCTGCGTCGCTTATCCTGCAGGGTATCAGTATCACTGCAAACCAGTCGCAGTGTTACAATGCCACGGAGGTGATAACTGTTGGCGGAAATGGGAATTACTTCCATGTACAGTCAGGCGCATCCCTGACCCTCATCGCAGGAGAAAAGATCCGGATGCTGCCGGGAACCAGGCTGTTTCAGGGTTCTTATGTCCATGCGTATATAACTCAAACCGGGAACTATTGCAATTATTCAAATCCCCCGTTACCTCCGGATCAATTATCCACCTTCCCGGCCGGTAAAGAAGGCCGTGAGGCAGTATCGATCCATCCTAATCCGACAACAGGATTATTGACGGTTACATGCAGTGGATATTCCGGAAAATCAATCCACGCATCATTGTTCAACCTTTCAGGAGAAAAAATCCTGGATAACATGCCGGTAACAGGTGACTCCTTTCCAATAAGGATCGACCAATATCCTGCCGGTATATACGTGTTAATGGTTACCACCGATCAATCAACCTGGGTTGGAAAGGTTGTGAAACTTTAAGCCTTGTCAATAAAGTAGATACTTTAAAATCCATCAAAGGAAGCGG
>CAYLVY010000094.1:0-14374 GCA_964387205.1 uncultured Draconibacterium sp. | reverse complement strand
CCCCCCTCCGGGATGATCTGTCGACGCATCCTGATTTGCGGATATTGCTTTACAAATGTAATTACATTTGTAAACTAAATACACTATTTAATAAATGTCTATAATAAATTGGTTTTATTGATTATATAATAATAATTTAATTGCACTTTTTTTAAGAATTTGTTTGATTTCACATTTGTTTTATCCAAGAAGAGGTTTTTCACCATGATTTTCTTCAGTAAATCTTATTTCTATCCTGTGTAGTATTCCAAATTCACGAGTAATTTTGTTGCGAAAAGTATAGTTCATTCCTATGTTCACTCCGAAAGATATCGAGCAGATGGCAAGCCGGGGAATCTCCCCTGCCCTTGCAGAAAAGCAAATGGACCATTTCGTTACCGGGTTTCCTTTTGTGAGGTTAAACAGGCCTGCCACGGCTGGCGATGGAATAATCGCGTTCAGCAAAGAACAAACAGAATTCTATTCCCGAACCTTCGTTGATGCGATACCCGTCAACAGGATGCTCAAATTCGTCCCTGCTTCGGGGGCAGCCAGCCGGATGTTCAAACATCTCTTTGAATTTGCCTCCGTTTATACTGCAGATAATAAGGGATTTGAGCTGTTCGGAAGTGATAAAAGCTTTAATTCCGTTCAATATTTTATTCACCATATTCATCAATTGGCTTTATATGATTTGCTTAATGAAAAATGCAAAGAAAAGGGTACTCCGGTCGATACACTGATCGAAAACCGGGATTACAAAGCCATTATCGACACACTGCTGGGTGCTGACGGTTTGCAATATGCCTCACTACCCAAAGCACTATTGCTTTTTCATCAATATCCTGATGGTGCCAGGACCGCTGTTGAGGAGCACCTCATCGAAGCTGCTGAATATGCAATTGATAATGATCGGGTTGCACGTATCCACTTCACGATATCACCCGAGCATGAAAGCCGGTTCAGGGAGTTGTTTGACCGGATAATCCCCCGTTATGAGCATGAAAGCGGAGTGCGGTTTGAAATTACCTGGTCGAAACAGAAACCATCCACGGATACGATCGCAGCCAATGAAAACAATGCTCCATTCCGTAACCCGGATGGAACCCTGCTTTTTCGCCCCGGCGGACATGGCGCCCTGATCGACAATCTGAACGATCTGGACGCGGATATAATATTTGTTAAAAATATTGACAATATTATTCCCGATCGTTTAAAACCACAAACCTACCTGTATAAAAAGGTGATCGGCGGTTATTTGGTTTCGGTGAAACAAGCAATTGATCGATATTTGCGGATGCTGGAAAGCCAACTCCCTTCCCCCATCCTGTTGCAGGAAATCACGGCATTTGTCCGTGAAGAATTAGCGCAAACTATTCCATCGGGGTTTGACAGTCTGGAGCCTGACAGGCAGTCGGAGTTCCTTTTCGACGCCATGAACAGACCGGTCAGGGTTTGCGGGATGGTGAAAAATGAAGGTGAGCCCGGCGGAGGCCCATTTTGGGTCAATGAGACAGACGGGCGGATTTCCCTTCAAATCGTCGAATCTTCGCAGATCGACATGCAAAATCCGGAACAGGCGACAATTGTCCGTCAGGCAACCCACTTCAATCCTGTGGACCTGGTTTGTGCCATTCGCGATCACAGGGGAAACAAGTTTGACCTGAAGCCATTTGTTGATGAGAATACAGGATTCATATCGGTCAAGTCAACCGGAGGAAAAACATTGAAAGCACAAGAGTTGCCCGGATTATGGAACGGGGCCATGGCCCGCTGGATCACCCTTTTCGCCGAAGTTCCCATTATCACCTTCAATCCGGTAAAAACCATCAATGATCTTCTGAGGGACGAGCATATCAATCAATAGACACTCATCCCGATAAAAGTGGCCCGTTCCTATTTTCTGATAAGCAAGCGCGAACGATGGGGTTTAACCTGGAAGGGATTGACTTTTTTGTTGTTCCTGTTAATCTTTTCAGGGTGCCTTTTTTTCTCCGGTTTATATTGCACCCTTGCTCCTGTCAAACGTGTTGATGCAAAGGTACTTGTTTTGGAAGGCGCGGTCACCGATCACGTGTTGACCGAGGCTATCAGGGAGTTCCGATCACATCCCTACGAATGGCTGATCACCACCGGAACCCCTCTCGATTATGGATCTTACCTCAGCGAATATGGAAACAGCGCCATAGTAATGGGGAAATCTTTAATGAGGCTGGGTTTTGATTCTGCCAGGCTGATCATGGCCGGCAGCTCTTTCGGAATGCATGACCGGACTTATCACTCTGCTCTTGAACTAAAACATTATCTGAAAGAGAATATGCCCGGAGTAAAAGCCGTTAATGTCATGAGCCCCGGTGTTCATGCCGGCAGGAGCCATCTGCTTTTCAGCGCAGCTTTGGGGGATAGTATACAGGTTGGTATCATAGCTGTGCCTTCTCCTTATTACCAGTCGGATACCTGGTGGAAATCCAGTAAGGGCTTTCGTGATGTAATGTCGGAAATGCTGGGCTACTACTACGTCAGGTTTATTTTTAAACCCTATGAAAATCCCCGGAAATAAAACAGAATAACCGTTTTTTCGTTATGAGTAATAAAAAGTCGATGAAGTCTCTGTCCATATTACTGATCCTGATCTTCGGATGCCTTTATACCGGCAAGGCCGCGGGCGATGGATATCAGATCAAATTCAGGATCAATGGAAAAAAAGATACTACCTGCCTGATTGCCTATTATTACAGCAACGGAACCTACGTGAAAGATACCGTGAAACTTGACCATTTGGGCCGTTGCACCTACACGGCACCGGAGGATACACCCAAAGGATTATACATTTTTGCCGTTTCCGATAAAAGTTACTTTGACTTTGTGATCAACAACGACAGAAAATTTTCCATGGAGACCAAAACTGATGACCTTTCAGGTTCGATGGTCATCCGCGATTCACCGGACAATACCCTTTTTTACGAATACCTGGAAAACAACAAATTACAGTACAATGAAATCCAGAAAATCCAGGATGAATATAAAAAAGCCGGGGAACCGGTTGATTCTGCGGCACATTATGCCGCCAGGATCAATGAGATCAACAAAGCATTGATAAGGTACAAACTTGAACTGGTTGAGAAGCATCCGAAATCCTTCATTGCCCTGATGATCAACGCTATGAAGGAGCCTGAGATCACCGAGATCCCGACGCTGCCCGATGGAAGGAAAGACTCCGTGGCGGCTTACAGAATGTATAAGGAGCAATATTGGAACGGAACAGAT
Source organism: uncultured Draconibacterium sp. (assembly GCA_964387205.1). Classification (GTDB taxonomy): domain Bacteria; phylum Bacteroidota; class Bacteroidia; order Bacteroidales; family FEN-979; genus CAIVAT01. Next base: position 11,128 of record CAYLVY010000094.1, on the reverse strand, counting down.
TTCACAGACGACCGTTTACTGAGGACTCCGGTTTTTCATTCCAAACTCAAGAAATATTTTGAAAGTATCGTTGTTCAGCAGACAGATTCCATTATATCCGAAGTGGATAAACTGGTCGAGATGTGCCGGCCCAATCCGGAAATGTTCAAATATCTGGTTTGGTTCTCCACGTATACATTTGAAAACAGTGAGATCATGGGTTTTGATAAAATATTCGTCCACGTGGTGGAAAAATATTATGTTACCGGTCAGGCTACCTGGATCACTTCCGAGATCAAAGAGAAAATCATCAAAAAAGCGAACAAGATAAAGCCAACCCTGATAGGATCCGTAGCGCCGGAAATGATCATGCTGGACACCAATAACCGATTGATTTCCATGCATCAGTTGCCGGCCAGGTATCTGATCCTCCTGTTTTGGGACCCGGATTGCAGCCATTGCGAGCATGAAATTCCCATCATCGCGGAATTCTATGGGAAAAATAAAGAAAAATACGGGTTGGAGGTCTATTCAGTATGCTCAGATACCTCAATGGTCAAATGGAAGAAGGGGATAATTAAAAAGAATATGAAATGGATCAATGTCAATGGCCCGCGCAGGGTTTCCGGAGATTATCATGACCAGTACGACATCATTTCCACGCCATTGATTTTTATCCTAAACGACCGCAAGGAGATTGTTGCAAAAAAACTGGCGGCCAATAAAATTGAATATTTTCTTGAGAATTACGACAAGAATCCCCGGAAGCCATGAAAAAAGCCGTCCTCACGATGTGAGAAACGGCTTCCCCATGAAAAACCCTTAAGGGTTAATCTTTTATTGCATCGATGATCGCCCTGAAGGCATCGGGGTGATTCATGGCCAGGTCGGCCAGGGTTTTCCGATTGATGGCGATATTGTGTTCGGACAGTTTACCGATAAAGACAGAGTAGGACATTCCGTATTGCCGCACACCGGCATTGATACGGGTAATCCAAAGACCCCTGAAGTTCCTTTTCTTGGTACGCCTGTCGCGATAGGCATACGTCAATCCTTTTTCAACTGAATTTTTTGCGACGGTCAGAACATTTTTTCGTCTGCCGAATTGCCCTTTGGCCCTCTTGAGGATCTTTTTCCTTCTTTCGCGCGAGGCAACTGCATTTACTGATCTTGGCATAGTTCCTGTTTTTTGTGGTAGCGCTCCCTTAAACGGGAATCTTTAGAAGCTATTCACAAGTTTGACAATAATAATTTAACCCTGAAGCATTTCCTTTACGTTGGCCTCATCTGCCTTGGTCACGGTGGTGGAATAGGTAAGATTCCTTTTCCGTTTGGTTGACTTTTTGGTGAGAATGTGGCTTTTGTAAGCATGCTTCCTTTTTACTTTACCGGTGCCGGTCAGGGTAAACCTCTTTTTTGCTCCGGATTTGGTCTTCATTTTTGGCATGTTACTGATTTATGATTGGTGGTTAACTGGTATTATTTTTTTGATGAAATGATCATGATCATTCGTTTACCTTCCAGGCGGGGCATTTGCTCAATTTTTCCGTAATCGACGAGGGCCTGGGCAAACTTCAGAAGGATCAGTTCCCCCTGTTCCTTATAAATAATGGATCTCCCCCTGAAAAAAACATCGACTTTAACTTTAGCCCCTTCCTTGAGGAATTTTATTGCATGATTCAACTTGAAGTTGAAGTCATGGTCGTCGGTGTTGGGGCCCAGTCGGATCTCCTTGACCACGATTTTAGCTGTTTTGGCCTTCATTTCCTTTTGCTTCCGCTTCAGTTCGTAAAGGAACTTCTTGTAATCGATCACTTTACAAACAGGCGGGTTGGCTGTAGGAGAGATCTCAACCAGGTCCAGCCCTTTATTTTCTGCAATATTCAGTGCTTCACGGATGTTATAAATGCCTGGTTCGATATTCTCACCAACCACTCTGACCACGGGCGCTTTGATCCACTGGTTGATGTTGTAAGGCTCTTCTTTTTTCCCGGGCCTGGGTGTACGCCGCGGGGCATTAGATGGCGTTATTATGGGAAAATCCTCCTTATTATTTAATGTTTATAACTGACTTATTTCACCAAGTTCTTTCCTTACTTCATCATGGATGAATGCAATGAAATCATCCAATGACTTTGGCCCCATATCGCCGTGTCCCTGTTTCCGAACCGAAACGGTTCCTTCAGCCTCCTCTTTTTCCCCAACTACAGCCATATATGGGATTCTCATCAACTCTGCATCCCTGATCTTTTTCCCGGCTTTTTCATTCCGGTCGTCAATGAGCGTGCGAATTTCGGAATTATTCAGCAAACTAAAAACTTTTTTTGCATAATCATGATATTTCTCACTGATTGGCAGTACGATAACCTGATCAGGGGTGAGCCAGAGAGGAAATTTTCCTGCAGTATGCTCCAGCAAAACCGCTACAAATCTCTCCATTGATCCGAACGGGGCCCGGTGGATCATCACCGGCCGGTGCCGCTGGTTGTCTGCTCCGATATACTCGAGCTCAAAACGCTCAGGCAGATTGTAATCGACCTGTATGGTCCCCAGTTGCCATTTCCTGCCGAGGGCATCCTTCACCATGAAGTCCATTTTCGGGCCATAAAAAGCCGCTTCACCGGGAACGATAACCGTATTCAGACCACGTTCTTCCGCTACTTCACGGATAGCGCGCTCCGCTTTTTCCCAGTTTTCATCAGAACCGATATATTTCTCCTTATTATCGGGGTCACGGAGTGAAATCTGGACAATAAAATCCTTAAAATCAAGCGCTTTAAAGATAAGCATGACAATATCCATCACCCCTTTAAACTCATCCTTCACCTGCTCAGGAGTACAGAAAATGTGCGCGTCGTCCTGCGTAAAACCCCGGACCCTTGTAAGTCCATGCAGTTCACCACTTTGTTCATAACGATAAACCGTTCCGAATTCGGCAAGACGAATTGGGAGATCACGGTATGACCTTGGCTTGGCCTTATAAATTTCACAGTGGTGAGGACAGTTCATGGGTTTCAGAAAAAACTCCTCGCCCTCCACGGGGGTTGTTATCGGCCTGAAAGAACTTTCGCCATATTTTTGATAGTGACCGGAGGTTTTATAGAGTTCCACATTCCCGATATGGGGGCACATCACCTGCTCATAACCGGCTTTCCGCTGAACCCGCTTCAAAAACATCTCCAGGCGCTCCCTCAGGGCAGCACCACGGGGCAGCCATAAAGGTAAACCCAAACCAACTTTCTGCGAAAAGGTAAAGAGCTCCAACTCCTTGCCTATCCTGCGATGGTCGCGTTTTTTCGCCTCTTCAAGGAAAACAAGGTAATCGTCCAGTTCCTTTTGTTTCGGGAAAGTAATCCCGTAAATCCTGGTGAGTTGTTTCCGCTTTTCATCGCCACGCCAGTAGGCTCCGGCGATATTGAGCAATTTCACCGCCTTGATAAATCCTGTATCAGGAATATGAGGCCCACGGCAAAGATCTGTAAAATGGCCGGATTCATAGAAGGTTATCTGGCCATCCTCCAGGCCATCTATCAACTCCAGTTTGTATTCATCGCCCTTGTCGGAAAAATAGTTCACTGCATCGGTTTTGGAAACCTCCCTGCGTTTAAAGAGCTGTTTTTCACGGGCCAGTTCCAGAATTTTTTTCTCTATTTTATTAAAATCGTCGGATGATATGGTATAATTACCGAAATCAATGTCGTAATAAAAACCATTCTCAATATCGGGCCCGATCCCGAACTTTACCCCGGGATAAAGCAACTCGATCGCTTCGGCCATCAGATGGGCCGAAGAGTGCCAAAGTGTTGATTTGCCCTCCGGATCATTCCAGGTGAGGAGCCGGATCTCGGCATCAGCCTCAATCGGACGTGTGGCGTCCCAAACCTCACCGTTCACCTTGACCGACAAGACATTTCTGGCCAGCCCTTCACTTATACTGTGGGCAATATCAATACCGGTAACCCCGGGTTCATACTGCCTGACCGAATTATCGGGTAATTTAATTTCAATCATGATATTTACTGAACTTTTTAAAGGGTGCAAAGGTACAAAAATAAATCAATTGCCGATAATTTTGAATTCAGTTCGACGATTACCCGCGCGGCCCTGCTCTGTTTCATTGGTATCGATTGGCCGGTCAAAACCATAACCCTGATAGGTCAACCTGTCGGGACGAATATTTCCTGATATCAGATAATTGTATACAGCTTTTGCCCGCTGGTGCGAGAGTTCCCTGTTGTGCGCCGCAGAACCGACGTTATCGGTATGCCCGCTGACCTCGATTTTCAACGTCTCATTTTGCTGCAGAAGCAGGAGTAATTTTTTCAGTTCTGTGATCGATTCAGGCTTCAGCGTATACTGACCGGTATCGAATATTTTTAAGAACCACCGCTTCCCCTACCCTGATTGGCTTCAGCGGAATATCCTTTACAAAAGGTTTATCGACGGTTGCCACCCCTGAGAGCATAAAATTATCCGAATAAAACAAATAGCCCGGCTTTGAAACGCTGAGGGCATAATTACGATCGGAAGGCAAAACCAGTAAAAACTCGCCGGTATACGGATCTGATTTTGATTGTGCCACCATCGCTGAACCAGCCAGGTCGAACAATTCGAAATTTGCACCCAGCCTGCTCCCGGTAGGTTCATCATAGACAATCCCTTGAAAATAAGTGGTGGCTATCGGCCGTATAGATGAATGCAGTTCGAAACTGTAGATATCCTGTTTCCCTGATCCGCCAAGCTTGTCAGATGATATATAGGCCAGTTGTCCATTGGTTTCAACGATGAGGGTAACCTCATCTGCATGAGTGTTGATAGGGTAACCGAGGTTGACAGGTTTGCTCCAATGATCTCCTGTCCTGCGCGACATGAAAAGATCCATCCCGCCCATTCCGGGATGCCCCCTGGATGAAAAATAGAGGGTTTGTCCGTCGGGATGAATAAAGGGGGCCATCTCTTCGTTCGGAGAATTAATGGAATCCCCGAGGTTTTCCGGGATTGTCCAGGTTCCGTCAGGTTTTATTTCGCACCTCCACAGATCGGAACTGCCTTTACCACCGCGACGGTTACTGGCAAAATAGAGGGTCTTGCCGTCAGATGAGAAACAGGGCTGTGAATCCCACTCCTCTGAATTTACCTCTTCACCAAGGTTTTCAGGTTCTGTCCAGACGCCCGCAATCCTTTCCGACTTGTAAATGTCACATCGCCCATACCCGTCGTCACGGTTGCATGCAGAGAAAAATATCAGGCTACCGTTGGCAGATACCGACATCGCTCCTTCATTTAAAGATGTATTTACCGGTGGCCCCAGGTTGCTGGCTTTTCTCCAGAGATTACCGCTCCGGCGGGCACTATAAAAATCCTCATTAAACATCAGCCGGCCATCTAAAAACTTTTCCTTACGGACATCCCATCTCGTAAAATAGAGGAATTCGCCATCAGCAGTGATGCCGTTGACATACTCATCGTGTTCGGAATTTATGCTGTCGCCAAGATTGACAGGGGAAAATGGTACCGGATTCTCTTTGAGCGAGACTGCAAATTCACACCGGTTCAGGCTTTGCTGTGCCGCCCGCCTTGATTGATCGGGTATCCCTTCGTGATCAAGATAATAGCGAAAATTCACCGCGGCATCCTCATAATATCCATTGCTGAGCTGCAACCGGCCAAGAATAATGTAACTCCGGGGATTGACCGGGTTGCTGAATTTTATGGCCAGTACATAGGATTGAATCGCCTTGTCTGCCTGCCCCTGTTCGGCAAGAATGTCACCCTGCAGGTTGTAGCCGTCGGCGAATCCCGGATCACGTTCCAACGCCTTTGCGACAGTTAGAAGGGCCCTCTCCAGATCCCTGCCCTGATAATAGTCAAGGGCCTGATTGAACAGTTTTGCAGCGGCTTTATCGCTGGTCCCGGGTTGCTGCGCGACCAGACAAGCCGTCCATCCGGCCATCAGGAAAGGCCTGCGCAGCTTCATGGTATCCGCATGTATTTGTGGCTTTGCAACGAAATCCTCCAGCGGGGATGGTTTTTAATATATTCGACCATAGAGGGGATAATAATAGCAGCACGGCTCCATTCCGGCTGCAAAAATAGCCGGCATTCAGTTCCGACAAATGCAGATTGAGCTTCGGCCCACTGAAAATCTTCCGGTTCTTCAATTATGACTTTCAATTCATTGGCCAACACATAGATTGATCCAATGGGTAGAGCATCCTTCTTGGGGGAAAGACAAATCCAATCCCAGTCTCCGGTCAACGGCCACGATCCGGAAGTCTCCAGAAAGGTTTGCAAACCTGCTTTCCTTAGACCGGCACAAAGATATCCCAGGTCATACATCAGGGGTTCACCCCCGGTGACAACGACGGCACCGGCCGGGCAGGAAGCGGCACGCATGACAACCTCATCAACGGAAACAGGAGGAAAAACCGCAGCATTCCATGACTCCCTGATATCACACCAGTGACATCCCACATCACATCCACCGATCCTCAGGAAATAAGCAGCTTTTCCCGTGTTGAACCCTTCTCCCTGTAAAGAACAGAATTCTTCCATAACCGGAAGTACTTTGCCCGATTTAAGCAATTCGTATGGTGGCGGGGTACTCAAATCAGCCCACCTCCTTCCTGGCGGCCTGCAGTGTATTCCGGAGCAGCGAAACAATGGTCATCAAACCCACGCCGCCCGGTACCGGAGTAATAAAACTACATTTCGGGGCTACCTCTTCAAATCTGACATCACCCGTAAGCCGGAATCCGGATTTTGTCTCATCGGAGGGAACCCTGTGGATACCTACATCGATGACGACCGCATCTTTTTTCACCATTTCAGCAGTGATAAAGCCCTCCTTACCAATGGCGGCTATTAATATATCGGCGGAGGTGGTAATTTCAGAAAGGTTGGGTGTATAACTGTGGCAAAGCGTTACAGTGGCATTTCCCCTGGGAGCTTTACGCGACAAAAGAATGCTGACCGGCGTACCGACAATATTGCTGCGTCCGACCACTACGCAATGGCGCCCTGTCGTTTCAATGTCATAACGCTCCAACATGGTCAGTATCCCCAGTGGTGTAGCGGGAATATAACACGGCTGGCCCAGCACCATACGTCCAATGTTCACAGGATGAAATCCGTCGATGTCCTTTTCCGGGTCAATGCTTTCAATGATGCGTTGCTCGTGGATATGGCGTGGCAGCGGCAACTGCACGATAAATCCCGTAATTTGAGGATCATGATTCAAAAAATCAACGACTTCAAGTAATTTTTCCTCAGTGATGGAAGCCGGATACCGATAGACAGATGAAATGAAACCCACCTCACGGCATGCTTTTTCTTTGGATGCAATGTAAGTTTGACTTGCAGGATCCTCTCCCACCAGTACAGCGGCGATGTGGGGAGGCTCAAGATTTTTTCCCAGGAATTCCTTTTGCACCACGCCGGCAATTTCCGCTTTTATTTGAAGAGAAAGCTGTTTTCCGTCCAGCAGTTTCATGATTCTCAGATTTGGTTATTTTTTCATGTTACGCATCACGTTGGACATATTTCTGCCTTTGCTGGTGGTAACCATCCGCATCATCCGGCGCGTGTCGTCAAATTGCTTGATAAGCCGGTTTACATCCTGAATGGTGGTACCCGAACCCATGGCAATACGTTTCCGGCGGCTGCCGTTGATAATGGCAGGGTTGACACGTTCGTCCGGCGTCATGGAATGAATGATCGCTTCAATACCTTTAAAGGCATTGTCGTCAATCTCAAGGTTCCGGATGGCTTTGCCCATCCCGGGAATCATGCCCAGAAGGTCCTTCACATTGCCCATTTTTTTAATTTGCTTGATCTGCGAAAGAAAATCGTTGAAATCAAATTGGTTCCTGGCAATTTTTTTCTGCAGTTTCTGGGCTTCCTCTTCGTCGTATTGTTCCTGGGCCTTTTCGACCAGGGAAACGATATCACCCATACCGAGGATCCGGTCTGCCATTCTTTCAGGATAAAAGATGTCGATGGCATCCATCTTTTCACCCAGTCCGACGAATTTGATAGGTTTGCTGACCACCGACCGGATACTCAGGGCGGCGCCGCCACGGGTATCGCCGTCGAGTTTTGTAAGCACCACGCCTTCGTAATCAAGCCTTTCATTGAATGCCCTGGCGGTATTGACGGCATCCTGTCCGGTCATGGCATCCACGACGAACAGTGTTTCCTGAGGATTTACCGAAGCTTTAATGTTGGTAATCTCCTTCATCATCTCCTCATCAATGGCCAGACGACCGGCCGTATCAATGATCACCACGTTGTAACTTTTATCCCTGGCGTACTGAAGGGCATTCTTTGCAATCCGGACAGGGTTGTCGGAACCATCTTCCGAATATACCTCCACATTTACCTGATTTCCCAGGACTTTCAACTGCTCGATGGCGGCCGGCCGGTATATATCGCAGGCGACCAGCATCGGACGTTTTGTTTTCCTCGTTTTAAGATAATGGGCAAGTTTTGCAGAAAAAGTGGTTTTACCGGATCCCTGCAATCCGGCAATAAGGATGATGGCAGGATCGCCCTTCAGGTTTACCTCCGTCCGTTCTCCGCCCATCAGCGCAGCCAGTTCATCATGCACGATCTTCACCATCAACTGGCCAGGTGAAACCGCGGTCAGGACATTCTGTCCAAGCGCTTTTTCCTTAACCTGATCGGTAAATTGCTTCGCAATTTTGAAACTCACATCCGCATCAAGCAACGCCTTACGAACCTCCTTAAGGGTTTCGGCAACATTGATCTCCGTTATATGCCCATGGCCTTTAAGTACTTTAAAGGCCCTATCCAGTTTATCACTTAATCCTTCAAACATTGAATGCAATTTTTTGCAAAAGTATCGAATTTTTAGCAGTTGCTTCCAACACCAGTAACCTCAGTACAAAATCGTTTTAAACTTTATGAACAAGGAGTGTTGACAATTTTTACAAAAAATGGCCGGATATTTAGGAAATTCACTATTTTTGTCCCAACGAACCTTTTATTAACCAAAATTTATCTCAACATGAAAAAATTATTACTATTGTGTTTGTCCCTGTTCCTCTGGGCAGGAACCGGAATCTCCCAGACAGTTCTTTATGAGGACAACTTGGATTCATATGCCAATAACTCCTTCCTCGCGGTTGTAGCCCCTGATTGGTGGACTACCTGGTCGAACCAACCGGGCGGTGGAGAAGATATCCAGATCAAAACCACCTTTGCCAGCAGCTCACCTAACTCAGGATCAGTTGATAAAACCGGTGGACAGACCGATGCGATCCTGAAACTGGGGAATAAAGTTTCGGGAAAATATGAACTGACATGGAAGATGTATGTGGAGACCGGCAAGTGCGGTTATTACAACATTCAGCACATGCAGTCACCCGGTATCGAGTGGGCATTCGAAATTTATTTCCGTACCGATGGTGCCATTGAACTCCTTGAGGGTGGCAATACTATTATGGGAAACTATAACAAAGATTCCTGGTTTGAGGTAAAGCACGAGATCGACCTCGACGGAGATGAGATCAAACTGTACATCGGAGGCAACCTCCTCCACACCTGGCCATTCAGCCATCAGGCATCAACCACAACCGGTACCAAACAGCTCGGCGGTGTCGATTTCTTTGCTGGCGAGAAGAGCGGAAGTGGTGAAGTGGCCGGCTATTTCATCGATGACATCTATTTTGCCGAAACAGCCAGCGGAAATGACCCGGTTATCGGTGTCAACCCCTCTACCGTAACCTCATGGCTCGTAACCGGAAGCACCGGAACAGGTGAACTTACCGTCAACAATACCGGATTGTCCGATCTTACGTTCAATGTTAATGTAGTCTATGACCTCGATGGTTTCAAAAACGCTCCGGTAACCTCCTCAGATAACGGACATGCCGTGAAGAGGAGCCTCACCAACTTTACCTCCGATCCCGGTGCCGGAAAACTCACCCCCGGCCCTGTCAGTGACGCCACTGCACAGTTGCACTATGACGGAGACCAGTATTCGGCCGTGGGTTGGAACACAGTACCCGTTACTGTGACCGTAGCAGCCCGTTTCCCGAATACCATGACCCTCCCCTATGCCGGTCTTGATCTGATATCTGTAGAAGTTTATGTCAACGACCTGAACGCCCCCCCCGCATCCAACCTTATGAAACTCAGGATTTATGGCATGGGCGGTAACACATACGAACCAGGCAACATTCTCCACGAGCAGACTTTCACCCCGATTGGCGGCGGATGGGAAACCATTACGCTGACTACTCCTGTGAAAATCACCGGACAGGATATCTGGGTTGGTTACAATTTCACCCAGACCGATGCAGGAATTTTTATCCCCGGTACCGACGCAGGCCCTGCCAATCCTAACGGCGACTTCCTCAGTACCGGTGTGGGTTGGTCCCACCTCGCACCAGGCCTCGATTACAACTGGAGCATCCGTGCCAACCTCTCCGGAAACTTTGCCACTCAATGGCTCACCGTCTCCCCGATGACCGGCACGGTCGTACCTGCAGCAAACCTCCCGCTCAACCTTGGCTTCAATGCCACTGACCTGACAGCCGGAGTTTACAACGCCATGATCAAATTACTGAGCAACGACCCGGCAACCCCGATTCTCGACGTTGCAGTGGTACTCGATGTCGTCCCCGTCGGCGTCAACGAAATGGATAAAATCGGTGTAATGATCTATCCGAATCCCGTGAAAGAGAGACTGAATGTGGTGACCAACGGAAACTTCCTCCGTGCCACCATTACCGATGCCAAGGGAAATACCGTCTTTACCGGTGTTAACCAGGTGATCGACATCAGCAAACTCTCCAACGGATTATACTTTGTAAAGGTTGAAACCACCCAGGGTGTTTCCAACACCAAGTTCATCAAGAACTAAGTGAAGGTTCAATCAGAAAAAAGGGCGGCTCGAAAGGCCGCCTTTTTTTTTACATAGATTCGGGAACACCAATCCCCAGCATATTCATCATCCGGGCAATAGTTTCGCCGGTTTTTGCAGCCAGTTTGATCCGGAGGTCCCGTTTTCCGGGATCGGTTTCCTTCAGCACCGGTAATTCCTGATACAACTGATTATAGGATTTGCTGAGTTCGAATACATAATTGGCCACCACAGCCGGGCTTAACTCTGCCGCCGCTTTTA
>CAYLVY010000093.1:0-14409 GCA_964387205.1 uncultured Draconibacterium sp. | reverse complement strand
GCACAAGAGATTTTGGTTCTCTTGGTCTAGGTTCGAATCCTGGTGGGTCAACAAAAATTATTCACAACACCTTGATAGTCCCGTTTATTAAGGGTTTTTCCTGAATCTGAGCAGGGCAAAAGCGTGAATTGCTTTTTATACGGTAACTTCTCTCCGGTCAGCAAACATTAAAAGATAAATTGCATTTTTCGTTGATAATTTTCCTAACTTTGCGGTTTTCCGGATCGTCCGGGAACACTGTCTTACCCCATGGTAACTAAGAGAAAATCTCCTGCGGCAACAATCCACTTCACAAGTAACAAAGAATGCAAATCATCATTTTGGGCTCATGTATAACCAGGGATGCTTTTGACCTCGGGGGATATCAAAACGATCAACTCAGCCACATCCTTTACTTTGCCCGGACCTCGCTGATCAGTCTGAACGCCGAATCGTTCCGGATAGATGTGAATACCATTGAAGGGGTCAATCTTTTTCAGAAAAGACTGATCGCAAGTGAGATGAACAAAGACTTCTACAAAACCATTGAATCGAGGAACCTTTCGGATTCGTTTCTAATCATCGATTTTGTCGATGAACGGCTGGATCTGCTCGACTGTGGCAGCAAAAAGCTTACCATCTCCCAGGAGTTTGACAATTCTTCCCTGAAGCAGGCTGTCAAAGGTAACAGGATTGCCCGGGGCACGATCAGCAACGCGGAATGGGACAGGAACTGCAGGATATTTACGGAGCGCATCCTCTCGGTAATGCCGCCCGAACGCATCGTCCTGCATCAGGCTTTCTGGTCTGAAGTTTATGCAGATCAAGGTATTGCCAAGGTATTTGATGCCATAAAGCAGATCAGGTACTACAACGACTGTCTGCGAAGATGGTACGATGTGTTTACCGGGTTTTTACCTGATTGTAATGTAATCGATCTGAACGGAAAGAGATACCTCGCCGATAGAAACCATCGCTGGGGCTTCAGTCCGATACATTACGAACCCGGGTACTATCAGCAATTTATCAGGGAATTTGACCGCATTGTTCAAAATGTTGCAAAACACAGCAGTTCAATTGCGTAAAGGTCTATAGTTTCAGGGTTTTTTCTGCTTTTTTTCAATGATAAAATCATTATGATATAATTTCGAAAATATTAGTATCTTTGCAGCGATTTTTAAGAAACGGAACGGGGGGACACACAGTCCCCTCTTTTATTACATACCAAATGATTACGGAAACGCAAATAAGGGCCATCACCGATCCGTACCTGGAAGGGACCATCTTTTTCGTGGCGGAGGTCTTCATCCGGACAGGAAACCGGATATCTGTTTACCTTGATGGAGATCAAAGGGTTACGGTCGAAACCTGCATCCGTGTCAGCCGATACCTTGAATCAATGCTTGACAGGGGATCGGAGGATTACGACCTGACGGTTTCGTCGTTTGGCGCCGACCGCTCCCTGATCATGCCCCGACAATATCTTAAAAATATAGGTTCAGGCATGCAGATTGTCACCCATAGCGGTGATAAATTGTCCGGAACGCTTCTCCATGCCGATGACCATGAAATTCATCTTGAGGTTGTTATCCCAGGAAAAACGAAAAGAGATAAGGAAATGGCCATCGTGCATCTTTCCTTTAATGATATAAAGACTGCAAAAGAATTAATCACTTTTAAAAAGTAGCCGCCAGAAAACAATGGAACATCTGAATTTAGTCGAAACCTTTTCCGAATTCAAGGAATTTAAAAACATTGACAGGGAAACCATGATGCGCATCCTCGAGGATGTCTTTAAGCATATGCTTACGAAAAGGTTTGGATCAGCCGATAATTTTGACATCATTGTCAATATCGACAAAGGAGACCTGGAAATTTTCCGTTCCCGTATGATCGTGGAAGACGGCGAGGTGGAGGATGAAAATACGCAGGTTCCACTGTCGGAAGCCATTAAGATAGAGCCTGATTTCGAGGTTGGCGAGGAATTGTCGGAAGAGATCAGGCTGGAGAGTTTCGGCCGGCGTGAGATCCTGGCAATCCGTCAAAATCTGATATCAAAAATACAGGAATACGAGAAAAACAACGTCTACGCCAAGTACCGTGACAAAATCGGCGAAATTGTGACGGGTGAGGTATATCAGGTGTGGAAAAAAGAGATCCTCGTGCTTGATGACGAGGAGATCGAACTGACGCTGCCGAAATCGGAACAAATTCCTTCTGACTTTTACCGTAAGGGCGATACCATCCGGGCCGTTGTTTCCCGGGTTGAGATGAAAAACAACAACCCTGTGATCATCCTCTCCCGCACGTCCGAAGCTTTCCTGGAGCGTTTGTTCGAGTCTGAAGTCCCCGAAGTGTATGACGGATTGATCAATATCCGCAAGATCGTACGGGTGCCGGGAGAACGCGCCAAGATCGCGGTGGAGTCCTATGACGACCGCATCGATCCGGTAGGGGCCTGCGTCGGTATGAAAGGCAGCCGTATCCACGGCATCGTCCGGGAATTGAAAAACGAGAATATCGATGTGATCAATTTTACTACCAATCCATCCCTTTTTATCCAGCGTGCGCTGTCACCGGCCAAGGTTTCGCAGATCGTGATCGTGGAAGAGGAGAAAAGGGCAGATGTTTATATGAAACCTGACCAGGTATCCCTTGCTATCGGGAAAGGAGGTTTCAATATTAAACTTGCCGGTAAACTCACCGGCTATGAAATCGATGTTTACCGGGATACCGATTCCGAGAATGAAGATGTCGATATTCAGGAATTTGCCGATGAGATCGATCAGTGGATCATCGATGAACTGAAAGGGATCGGTTGCGATACCGCCCGCAGTGTCCTCGAACTCGATGTCGAAGAATTGGCGAAAAGAACGGATCTGGAGGTAGAAACTATCAATGAAGTAGTAAGGATCATCAAAGCTGAATTTGAGTAACCATCCATAATATTACTGAATGAGTGAAGGTGCAGTCAGTGTCCGCCTGAGCAGAGCGGCACGGGAATTTAATATCGGGGTGAAAACCGTGGTGGATTTCCTTAATAAAAAGGGATTTTCACTGGGGAATGATCCCAATGCCAAGCTTTCTCCTGAAATGTATGCACTCCTGATGAAGGAGTTTGCTTCTGAAAAGCATGTCAAGGAGGAAGCCAAGAAAATCGGCCTGCAGTTTACTGCCCATGAAACCATTACCATCGAAGACAAAAAGAGTGCGACCAAGGACCGTGAACGGGAACTGGATGAGCTCTTCATCAAAAACGTCTCGATGGATTTTGAGAAAAAGGTCTACGAAACTGCAAAGAAGACCCGTGAAACGGTTCCTGTTAAACCGGTGACACGGGAGGATAGCCACCCCGAACCGAAACCGGCAGAAGAGGAGCAACCGTCAGCCACCGCTCCCATCGTGATCTCTGCACCGCCGGAAGAACCGGTTAAACCGGCAGAAGTCGAACCGGTGGAACCCGAAACCGTCGTGCCGGCCCCGGCCCCCGAACCACTGCCGGCGGAAACTCCGGAGCCCCTGGTTGCTGCCGGGGAGCAATTTGCAGATTCAAAACCTGCTGCAGGACTTCCGGAGGTGACCCCTGAAATTACGCCCACCCCGCCGCCGGCCCCTGTTGTGCCTCAGGAACCGGTTGCAGCACCGCCAGAACCGGAGCCATCGTCAGGCGACCTGAAGATAATTGGCAAAATCGATCTCGATGTTTTTGCCAGAAAACCCAAAAAAGGAGCCCGGGCTGCTGTCGCACCTGCGCCTCCACCCCAGGCTGGACCACCTGCCGAACCGCAGGCTGAGCCGGCTCCGGAAGTTCCAGAATCCGTGGAACCCGCACCGGTCCCCGAAGCATCGCCAGTTCCGGAAAAACCGGCCGAACCCGTTCAGGAATCGAATTTCCTCCCGACGGAAAAAATTAAACTGGAAGGTCCGACCATTCTCGGTTCAATAGTCCTGCCTGAACCCAGGAAATTCGAAAAGAAGAAACCACAACCGGTGGCCTCAAGTTCGGATGAAACCCTGAAATCCAAGAAGAAGAAAAGAAAAAGGATCAAACGGCAGGGTGAACCGGGAACAACGGAAACAACCGACCTGGAACAACGTAAACTTGTCACACAGAAACCGGGACATACCCGTGACCGGAAAATTCATAAGGAATTAATTAAACCAGAAGTCACACAGGAAGATATCGAAAAACAAATCCGGGAAACACTTGCCCGCCTCTCCCCGGCAGGCAAGTCAAAGGCTTCAAAATACCGCCGTGCCAAACGTGAAGCTGTCAGTAATCAGATGCACCAGGAGATGGAGCGGATGGAAGAGGGCCGCAGGGTCATCAAGGTAACCGAATTTGTTACCGCCAACGAATTGGCCTCCATGCTGAATGTTCAGGTGACGGAGGTCATCTCTACGTGTATGGCGCTTGGCCTGTTCGTTTCGATCAACCAGCGTCTCGATGCAGAAACGTTGACGCTGGTAGCCGAAGAATTCGGCCATAAGGTCGAATTTGTCAGCGTGGAAGTGCAGGAAGCCATTCGGCAAAACGATCCCGATAATCCTGACGATCTAAGGGACAGGCCACCTATTGTGACGGTCATGGGCCATGTTGACCACGGGAAAACCAAACTTCTCGACTTTATCCGCAGCACCAATGTGGTGGCGGGTGAAGCCGGAGGTATCACCCAGCATATCGGGGCGTATGAAGTGCAACGGGAGGATGGGCGCAAGATCACCTTCCTCGACACCCCCGGGCACGAAGCCTTTACCGCCATGCGCGCACGTGGCGCCAGCGTTACCGATGTGGCCATCATCGTGATAGCGGCCGACGAAACGGTGATGCCGCAGACCCGTGAAGCCATCAACCATGCCCTTGCTGCAGGTGTGCCGATCGTTTTCGCCTTCAATAAAATGGATAAGCCCAATGCCAATCCGGAAAAGGTCCGGGAGGAGTTATCCAAGATGAATATCCTGGTAGAAGAGTGGGGCGGAAAATATCAAACCCAGGAGATCTCCGCCAAAATAGGTACCAATGTGGACCTGTTGCTGGAAAAGGTGCTGCTGGAGGCCGAGCTGCTTAACCTTAAGGCCAACCCGCAGAGACTGGCTACCGGTACAGTGATCGAATCTTCCTTAGACAAAGGCCGGGGGCACATCGCCAAATTGCTGGTACAGAACGGATCGCTGAAAGTGGGCGATATCGTCCTGGCGGGAGCGACATACGGTAAAGTCAAGGCCCTTTACAACGAACGCAACATGCCGATCAGGGAGGCCGGTCCGTCGCAGCCCGTGCTGATGCTCGGACTCACCGGAACCCCCCAGGCCGGCGACGGATTCAATGTGATGACCGACGAGAAAGAGGCGAAATCGATCGCTACCAAACGTCAGCAGTTGCAACGCGAACAGGGATTGAGGACCCAGAAACATATCACGCTGGATGAAATTGGCCGCAGAATTGCCATAGGTGACTTCAAAGAGCTCAATATCATTGTCAAAGGTGATGTGGATGGATCGGTGGAAGCTCTTTCCGATTCGCTCCTCAAGTTGTCCAATGAAGAGGTCATGGTCAACGTCATACATAAATCTGTCGGAGGGATCACCGAGTCTGACGTGTTGCTGGCCTCCGCTTCCAATGCGGTGATCGTCGGTTTCCAGGTCAGGCCTTCCCTCAGTGCCCGTAAACTGGCCGAGGCGGAACAGATCGATATCCGCCTTTATTCGATCATTTATCAGGCGATAGAGGAGATCAAGGCGGCCATCGAAGGGATGCTTTCACCGGAGATCGAGGAGAAAATATTGTGCAATATTGAGATCCGCGAAGTGTTTAAAATTACCCGGGTGGGTTCGGTAGCCGGATGTATGGTGCTCGATGGGAAAGTTACCCGTAATACCAAAATCCGTGTGATCCGCGACGGTATTGTAGTACATACCGGTACCCTGGGCAGTTTGAAGCGGTTCAAAGAAGACGTGAAGGAGGTTTCCTCGGGTTACGAATGCGGGTTGAATATCGACAACTTCAATGATATCAAGGTAGGCGACATCATCGAAGGCTACGAGCTTACCGAAATCAAGAGAAAACTCTGATCAGTTCCTGAATATGGTTTGTTCCCGGTCAGGGCCTACGGAAAGGATCCCGACAGGAATGTCTGTAGCCGATTCGATGAACCGGACATATTCACGAAGGCCTGTGGGCAGATCGTTAAAGGAGGAGGAATACTCCAGTGAACAGTTCCACCCTTCAAATTCCCGGTATTCGGGATATAAGTCATTCTCCTCCAGGTCGAACGGAAAGGATTCCATTAAAACCCCTTTGCGACGGTACCCCGTGCAAACTTTGATCTTCCGGAAGGTGTTAAGGACATCCGCTTTCATCATGATCAGGCTGGTAACCCCGTTGAGCATGATGGCATAATTCAGCGCGGGCAGGTCGAGCCAGCCGCAGCGGCGGGGCCGGCCGGTAGTAGCGCCGAACTCCTTTCCCTCGGTGCGAAGCTTTTCTCCTGTTTCATCCGCGAGCTCCGTGGGAAATGGCCCTCCGCCAACGCGTGTGCAATAAGCCTTGAAAATACCGTAAACCTCACCGACATGCCTGGGAGAGAGGCCAAGGCCGGAGCAGACCCCGGCTGTGATGGTGTTGGAGGAGGTGACATACGGATACGAACCGAAATCCACATCGAGCATGGTTCCCTGCGCTCCTTCGGCAAGAATCCTTTTCCCTCCCGCAAGTGCACGGTTGATAATCTCTTCCCCGTCAACAAACTTCAGACGGAGCATTCTTCCGGCAGCCTCCAGCCATGCAGTTTCATATTCGGGGAACGAAATACCCTCAGGCCGGAAGGTGGAGGAGTCAAATCCGCTTCTTTCAATGATCTGTAGATGCCGTTGTTTCAGGATCTGATAACGTTCCCTGAAATCATCCTGTTCCAGGTTGCCAACCCGAAGCCCGAAGCGGGCATATTTATCCGTGTAGGCAGGGCCGATCCCTTTCAGTGTCGACCCGATTTTGGCCTTTCCCATCTGATACTCCAGGGCAGCATCGACCAGTCGGTGGGTAGGCAGGATCAGATGTGCCCGCCTGGCAACCAGCAGGTTGACCATGGCGTCGATACCGGCCGACTTCAACCGGTCAATCTCCCGGAAAAGGATTACCGGATCAATAATCACCCCGCTTCCGATCAGGTTCTGGGTTTGCGGATGGAAAATGCCCGAAGGGATGGTGTGCAGAATGAACTTCTCGCCGCGGATGGTGATGGTGTGACCGGCATTGGGGCCACCCTGAAATCGTGCAATAATATCATAGGCCGGAGTGAAAACATCTACGATCTTGCCTTTCCCTTCATCACCCCATTGTAATCCGAGAATGACATCGACTTTCTTCATTTCAGTGCTTTTTCCTGGTTTCGGAACGCCCGTAGAAGGTCAATGCATAATGCGAAACTTTCACGTTATGTTTCTTTTCCAGATCATGTTTTATTTCTTCTATCCGCGGATCATAAAACTCAATCACATCCCCCGATTCCTCGTAAATAAAGTGATCGTGTTGCCGGAGCATGGTCGTCTTTTCAAACTGGGCATAGTTGGTTCCGAACTGATGTTTGGTGACCAGCCCGCAATCCAGAAGCAATTCGATGGTGTTGTACAAAGTTGCCCTGCTTACCCGGTATTTGTGGTTCTTCATCCGTATATAGAGGGTCTCAATATCAAAATGTCCCTCGGTGGCAAAGATCTCTTTCAGGATGGTGTAGCGCTCCGGAGTTTTGCGATGTCCGTGTTTCTCCAGGTATTCCGTAAAAACCTGTTGAATCTCATCGGGCTGTCCGTCAAGTGGAAAATCATTCATATCTGGAAATTTGCTATAAAATTACAAATTTATCGATATTTAGAACAAGTATAAATAGTTTTTTTTAAGAATCTGATCTTTCTACCCTGGTAATGCCTTCGACTGCGCGCAATTTTTCCAGCAAATTGTTCAATACGGAGATATGGCTGACGTAAAGCAACATGTTCCCATGGGTAATCCCTTCGTTGGCTTCGATACTCATGGTCTTGATATTCAGGTCCAGTTCATTGGATATGATCCGCGTGATCTCATTGATCAATCCCTTCTTATCCAATCCTTTAAGTTTAATCGAGACCAGGAATGAAAAACTCTCGTAATCGGACCATTCCACCTTAACCAGTCGTTTTCCGAATTTTACCACCAGTTTTTGCACCATTTCGCATTTACTGCGATGAATTTGTACGGGAAGATCGCCGGAGACGAGCCCGATCACATCGTCGCCGGGAATTGGCTTGCAGCACCGTGCGATTTCAAAGTTGGCAGGTTTATACTGCACCGGTGATTCCAGAAAATCCCTGACATCCCGGATTCCGATCTTGTCGTGGGATGCTGCATTGTACAATTCGGTGAGGTTGCCTGTTTTACTGGCTTTGACCAGCCTGGCAAGATTTTCGTGGGTAAAAGGGATACCGAGTTGCTGAAACCAGTTGGCCAACCTTTCCTTTCCAACCCGGGATGACCTTTTTTTCTCCTCCTTCAGGGTCATCCTGATATTCGTTCTTGCCCGGGTGGTCACGACATGGGCCAGCCAATCCTCTTTGGGGAGCTGTTTGGGGGAGGTGAGGATCTCCACCTGCTGTCCGTTTTTCAATACATAAGTAAGGGGAACCAGTTTTTTATCGACTTTGGCCCCGATACAGGTATTTCCAAGCTGACTGTGGATTGCGTATGCGAAATCGACAATGGTCGATCCCGCGGGCAGGGTCCGCAACTCCCCCCGTGGTGTAAAGACCGATATCTCATCCAGGAAAAAGTAACCTTTGACATCATCGAGGAACGACATGGCATCGGCTTCTGGGCTCTCGATCATCTCTTTGATCCGGTCCAGCCAATTGTCAAGCCTGCTGTTCAGTCTCAGCGATTCTTTATATTTCCAGTGGGCTGCATATCCCTTTTCAGCAATATCATCCATCCGTTGCGAACGGATCTGGATCTCTACCCATTTTCCCTCCCTGCTCATGACCGTCGTATGAAGCGCCTCATATCCATTGGCTTTGGGAATGGATATCCAGTCGCGCAACCTTTCCATGTTCGGCGGGTATTTATCGGTGATGGCGGAATAGACTTTCCAGCAATCGGCCTTTTCTGTTTCGTAAGGTGTGTCGATGATGATCCGAACGGCAAAAATGTCGTAGATCTCCTCAAAAGGTACCTCCTTCTTTTGCATTTTCTGCCAGATAGCTGAAATGGACTTTTCCCGGGTGACAATGTTGAAATTAAATCCTTTATCGCTCAGCGACTCCCTGATCGGGACCACGAATTTCCCGATGAAGACATTGCGTTCATCGGCTGTTTCTTCGAGTTTCCGGGTAATCATTTCGAAAACTTCCGGTTCGGTATATTTCAGCGCCAGGTCTTCGAGTTCACTTTTGACGGCATGCAAACCGAGGCGGTGGGCGAGGGGGGCGTACAGGTAAACCGTTTCAGAGGATATTTTCAACTGTTTTTCCCTCGAAAGGGCTCCCAGGGTCCTCATATTGTGCAGCCGGTCAGCCAGTTTGATCAAAATAACCCTGACATCATCCGAAAGTGTCAACAGGATCTTTTTGAAATTTTCCGCGTGGATGGAGGAGGTGCTGTAATCGAAAATCCCTTTGATCTTGGTCAGCCCATCGATGATGGCAGCCACTTTGTCACCGAAAATCCCCCGGATATCCTCCAGTGTGTAATCGGTATCCTCCACCACATCATGAAGCAGGGCACAAATGATCGAAGTAGTTCCTAACCCTATTTCATTGGCACAGATCAGCGCAACATTGATAGGATGGTTGATGTACGGTTCTCCGCTCTTTCGCCTCATGTCCTTGTGGGCTTCATACGCCATTCTGAAAGCCTTCTTCACCATCGCCCTATCTTTGTTGTTTTTAGGTTTCCAGTAGCGAAAAAGTTCCTTGTACCGCTTGGGGATCTCCCGCTTTTCTATTTTGGGATTGGGGATGTAAGTCATATGGCCCTTTTACGAAAAACAAGCAAAATTACTTGAAAATTCTTACTTTTGACGGGATAATCCCTCACCGAAAAGGAAATGTTGCCCCGACGGAATACCATCTGTCTTTTCCTGGTTCTCACCTCTTTGGTGTGGAGTCCTGAATGGCTGCATGCCACCCACCAGCGCGCCGCAGAGATCACTTACCGCCACCTGTCCGGTCTTTCCTATGAAATTACCCTGATTTCCTATACCTATACCCCGAGTCAGGCAAACTATTACCGCGACTTTCTACCGGTGATCTGGGGCGATGGGACCTCCGGAGAAATACCAAGGGTTGAGATCAGGTATTTACCCGACAGCATCATGTATAACCGCTATGTCGGACAGCATACCTTTCCCGCTCCTGCCACTTACACGATAAGTTGCGAAGATCCGAACCGCAACGGGGGCATCATCAACATACCGAATTCCATCAATACCCCTCTTTTTATTTACTCCGAACTGACCATCAACCCTTTTCTCGGAGGATTCAACAATTCTCCCGTCTTACTGATCCCGCCGGTTGACAACGGATGCGTTCAGCAACCTTTTTATCACAATCCCGGTGCCTATGACCCGGATGGTGACAGTCTCTCCTACCGACTTGTTCCATGCAGGGGAATGGAAGGGCTGGTGATCCCGGGCTATACCCTTCCGGCGGCATCTGTCGGCCTGACACTGGATCCCGTGACCGGCGACCTGCTCTGGAATGCCCCGGTGCAACAAGGGGAATTTAATGTGGCAATCCTGATAGAAGAGTGGCGAAGCGGACAAAAGATCGGATCAGTACTGCGGGATATGCAGATCATTGTGCTGGCATGCCAGAACAAACCTCCTGTCATTCTCCCATTGGCTGATACCTGCGTCGAGGCAGGCAAGAAACTGCGTTTTATCGTAAAAGCCTATGATCCGGATAGTAATGTGGTTACCCTGACCGCCACGGGAGGGCCTTTTGTTCAACCCCGGTCGCCCGCCACCATGTCCCCGGACCCCGCCATCGGCGCTGGTCATACCGAAGCACAATTCAGTTGGGCAACCCTTTGCGAACATGTGCGGAAAACTCCTTATCAGGTTTTTTTTACGGCGAAAGACAATGCCAAACCGGTGGATCTGGTGACCATCCGCTCCATGAATATCTTGGTGGTGGGCCCCGCACCCGAAAACCTGTCGGCCGAACCATCCGGAAATAATGTGAACCTGACATGGGACCCCTATAAATGCACCAATGCCATTGGATTTTTTCTCTACCGGAAATCAGACTCCACCGGGTACATTCCCGGCTATTGTCAAACCGGAGTCCCGCCATATTTGGGCTATACAAAAATCGCAGAAATATCCCCGTTGGACCAGCAGAACTATACGGACGACAACGGCGGCACCGGTCTGGCGAGAGGATTCCGATATTGCTACCTGCTCGTCGCCATCTATCCTGACGGAGCGCAGGGCTATGCATCCAATGAGGCCTGTGCCATGTTGAAAAAGGATGTCGCAATGATTACCCATGTCAGTATCACCAAGACCCATGAGACCGGGGGAACCGTTTATGTTGCATGGAGCATGCCCACGGAAATAGATTCCCTGCAGGCTCCCGGCCCATACAAGTATTTATTGTACCGGTCAGCAGATACCGCTCCTTTGAATTATGCACTCATTGATTCTTTGAATAACCTGGCAGATACGGTGTACAACGACCGGTTCCTTGATACCCGAAACCAGGGTTACACTTACAGGGTAGATCTTTATAATGATACTCAGGGTAATCGGTTCCTGATAGGGCCATCCTCTCCTGCCTCATCGATGTTCCTGCAACTGACCCCCATGAACCGGCGCCTGATATTGAGATGGTCAAACAATGTTCCCTGGCGCAATACCCTTTTCACTGTTTTCAGAAAAAGTCCCGGGAGCCCTGATTTCGATTCTGTCGGAGTATCATCAGTCCCATACTATAATGATTCCGGTCTTGAAAATGGCCTGACCTACTGTTATCTGATCAGGAGTCAAGGTACTTACGCCATGCCCGGCTTCATCGAACCGATTATCAATTTCTCGCAGGAAAATTGTGCTGTCCCGGATGACCGTACGCCACCCTGCCCACCGTCTTTGACTGTCTCTACCCTGTGCGACATCGGACAAAATACCCTGAAGTGGAAAAATCCTGATGCCGACAGTTGTCATATGGATATAGCCCGGTATTATGTCTATTTCTCAACGGGTTATGGAGCCATGCAACTCGTTGATTCCATTATTTCCCCGTTCGATTCTGTCTATCATCACACACCTGACGGTTGGTTTACCGGATGTTATCGCGTGGTGGCCGTCGATTCGGCGGGAAACCGAAGTGACACGGCCGGGCGTGTTTGTGTAGACCTGACAGCCTGTCCGGAATGGCTTTACCATTTACCTAACATTTTTACACCCAACGGTGATGGCTTCAATGATCTGTTCAGGCCATTTCCCTATAAGAAAGTAAATGCGGTCGATATCCGGATTTACGATCGATGGGGGCGGCTGGTATTTGAAACCGGAGATCCCGGTATCAACTGGAACGGTGAGGATAAAACCACCGGTCAACCGTGCAGCGACGGTACCTATTTTTATGTCGGTGAAGTTTACGAGGAAACACTGCAAGGTATCCTGGGCAGGCCTTTGCATGGATCGGTGACCCTATCCCGCTGATGTCAGGCCGATCATACTTTTTTATATCTTTGCAGCCGTGAAAAAACTGCGTAACTTTTGTATAATCGCGCACATCGACCATGGGAAGTCGACACTGGCCGATCGTCTCCTGCAATGGACCGATACCGTATCCGAAAGGGACTCACGGGACCAGGTGCTTGATGATATGGATCTGGAGAGGGAAAGAGGAATAACCATCAAGAGTCATGCCATCCAGATGATCTATCTGCACGAAGGTGAACAATACACCCTGAACCTGATCGATACACCCGGCCACGTGGACTTTTCCTACGAGGTGTCGCGCGCCATTGCTGCCTGTGAGGGTGCCTTGCTGGTGGTGGATGCCACCCAGGGGATCCAGGCGCAAACCATTTCGAACCTCTATCTTGCCATCGATCATAACCTCACTATTATTCCCGTCGTCAATAAAATCGACATGGATGCAGCCATGGTGGAGGAGGTGAAGGATCAGATCGTAGACCTGATCGGATGTGAGCATGACGAGATTCTGGCGGTGAGCGCCAAAACCGGTTTGGGCATTGATGAAGTACTGGAGGCTATTATTCACCGGATACCTCCTCCTTCCGGAGATCCCGAGGCTCCGCTCCAGGCCCTCATTTTTGACTCTCTTTTCAATCCTTTTCGCGGAGTTGTGGCCTATTTTAAAATTTTCAGCGGAACAATCCGGAAAGGCGACCATGTGAAATTTTTTGCCACCGGAATGGATTACCATGCCGATGAAATAGGGATCCTGAGGCTAAAACCGGAGCCCAGGGATATAATCAGTACGGGTGATGTGGGCTATATTATTTCGGGCATTAAATCAAGCCGGGAGGTTCAGGTGGGAGACACCATTACCCATGTTGAACGACCCTGCTCGGAAATAATTGCAGGCTTCCTTGGTGTGAAACCAATGGTATTCGCCGGAATCTATCCAACCGATGCCGATGATTATGAAATGCTCCGGGATTCGCTGGAGAAACTCAGGCTGAACGACGCATCACTCTCCTTTGAACCGGAATCTTCCGCAGCGTTAGGTTTTGGTTTCCGTTGCGGCTTCCTCGGGTTGCTGCACATGGAGATTATCCAGGAGCGGCTCGACCGCGAATTCGATATGGATGTGATCACCACGGTACCTAACGTTTCTTATAAAGTGTATACAACCAAGGGAGAAGATCTTGATGTTTACAATCCCTCAGGGCTTCCCGAACCTAACCTCATCGAACGGATCGAAGAGCCTGTGATCATTGCCAATATAATTTCCAAGGCCGACTACCTCGGTGCCATCATGACCCTCTGCATGGCTAAACGGGGCGTGTTGAAAAATCAGGTCTATCTCACTACCGATCGTATTGAACTGACCGTGGAACTACCTCTGGGCGAAATTGTTTTCGATTTTTATGACCGGCTTAAAAGCATTTCAAAAGGTTATGCTTCCTTCGACTACCACCCGTCCGGATGGCAGAAAGCAGACCTGATCAAGCTGGATATCCTGCTCAACGGCGAAGTGGTGGATGCCCTTTCCGCCCTTATCACCCGCAATAATGCCTATGATTTCGGCCGGCGGTTCTGCGAAAAACTAAAGGAATTCATCCCGAGACAGCAGTTCGACGTCGCCATCCAGGCAGCTATCGGATCAAAAGTCATTGCCCGCGAAACCGTCAAAGCAGTCCGGAAAGATGTCACCGCCAAATGCTATGGCGGAGATATCACCCGGAAACGGAAGTTGCTGGAGAAG
>CAYLVY010000092.1:0-14605 GCA_964387205.1 uncultured Draconibacterium sp. | reverse complement strand
GTTATTTTTCTTCTCTTTGCGGTAATCGGGCTTCTGCTACTCAACAGATTCAGGATCAAGAAAAACCATACGCAAATGTCGATGGAAATGAAATTGCTTGAAGCGGAGCACCGATTGACACAGAATAAACTGAATCCACATGCCATAAGTAATGTCCTGAAAACCATCGACCAACATGTCAAAAATCAAAATACCGAACAGGCATCTCTGTACATCAATAGATTTGAGTTATTCATTCGTCACCTCCTGGAAAAATCAGCAGGGTCAGTGATAACCCTTCGGCAGGAAATCGAATTTTTGAAAATCTATCTTAGCATGGAATGTGATTTCGCATCGAAAAAATTTGAATGGACAATTGACCTTGCACCCGAGCTTAATCCTGATATTACGGAAATCCCGCAGATGTTCATCCAACCCTACGTTGAAAACGCCATAAAACATGGTTTGAGGTATCTTGAAGGCAACGGTTTTATTCATATTTCATTTGAAAAAACCGACCATCATCTCATTTGTTGTATTGTTGACAATGGAATCGGGCGAAAGGCTTCGACCGAACTATACCGACAAAAACAGGCCCTGTATCCGTCAACAGGCTCTAATCTTCTGGAAGAGAGGCTGCTTTTACTGAAAAAACTTAATATTATTGATATTACTCAGGAAACAACCGATCTTTTCGATAAGACCGGCCAGCCCTTAGGTACAAAGGTTATCATACGTTTTGAAGTGGATGATTAATATAAAATCTGTTCAGAATGCTTAAAGCAATTATTATTGAAGACAACGAGCAACATAATCAATGGCTGAGGAGTCTCCTTAAACCTTACGCAAATGAAATTGCGGTTGTGGGAGAAGCCAACTCCAAAGTGGAGGCTATCAGGATCATCACATTGAACACTCCCGATGTTGTTTTTTTGGATATTCAGCTTCAGGGCTGCGATGGATTTGATATCATTCAATCTTTAGATCGTATTGATTTTAAAATAATATTCACAACCTCTTTCGATACTTATGCAGTGCGGGCGCTGCGCCTCAGTGCCATGGATTATCTGATCAAACCCATCAATAAAGATGAGTTTGACCAGGCCATAAAAAGGCTTCTTCTGAGTTACGTTGACGATACCCAAAAAAAGAAAATCGATGTACTGATCAACAATATAAGCCAGGTTAAAAAACTTGCACTGCCATTCCAGACCTTAATAAAGTTCGTCAATCTTGATGATATAATCCGCTGTCAGGCTGACTCGAATTACACGTGGTTTTATCTTACCGATGGAAATAAGTTACTGGTTACCAAGTGCCTGAAAGAATATGAAGATCTGCTGGAACCTTCCGGTTTTTTCAGGGTACATCAATCACACATAATCAATCTGAAGTATATTAGTGAATTTAAACGTGAGTGTGGGGGAATTGTGGTCATGGAAGATTCAACAGAAATTTTTATCGCCAGACGAAGGAAAGACCTTTTCCTTATGGCTATTGACAGGTATCAAAAATAGTCCGCATCTCCATGCTCAGTCCGGCGATTTTTTTTCTGAACTCTGTGGCCTTGCGCAGAAAAGAGATACTGAACGCCATATGATCGACCACCGGATAATCGAAAAAATCAGCTACTGCATTGAGCACCAAATGATGATCACGTTCCTTGTGGGAGCAGGCTTATCAGCCGGGAGCGGAATCCCGACTTTCAGGGGAAAAGATGGATTCTGGGTCTCGGGATCCATAAACTATCAGGCTGAGGATATCGCCACCCTTTCCATGTTTCGGCGGGAACCCGAAACAGTGTGGAAGTGGTATCTCTATCGCAAATCCATTATAGCAAAAGCCGAACCCAACCAGGGCCATCTCATGCTGAAGGTGATAGGAGATCTGCTGGGCAACCGGTATGCATTGATTTCGCAAAACATCGACAACCTCCACAAAAAAGCTGGAAACAACCACAAAAACATGTACCTCATTCATGGAGATCTTGATTTTGTGCGGTGTGGCAAAAGCTGCTCAGGGAAATTACTGCCCTTTCCCAAAGAAATTAACCTGAAAAACAGAAACAATGATGTGATCACCGGAGAGGAACGGCAACTGCTGACCTGCCGCGACTGTGGAGCCATGCTCCGCCCGCAAGTTTTATGGTTCGATGAATACTACGATGAGGAGTATTACAAAATTGAAACGGTAATGGAAACTGCCGTTCATACCGGATTGCTCATCAGCCTTGGAACAACAGGCGCTACCAGCCTGCCGAAGATGGTTTGCCACGAGGTACTGGAGAAAGGCCAGATGGTCGTGGATGTGAACATCGAACCTACCCCTCTCAGTGAACTGGTGAGCGGCGAATACAACGGAATTACGGTAATGCAAAGCAGCAGCGAGTTTCTGACCGCACTGAAGAATGAAATTGGCAAACTGACCTGTCCGATTGATCATTAATTAATCTCGTCAGCCAACCTTTTTGCATCCCAGATGTCTTCAGGTTGCGGTTGTTTTCTACCTTTATGACTGAAAAATAACCGATGAAATTTTCTATTGATAAACAGGCATTTAGGTAATCCTTGAAATGCCTGAAAAATTTATGACTCCGCGTAACTCCGCGTTTTCCTTTGCGTTCCTTCTCGGATTAATCGCCTCTGATCAAAAATCACTGTAATTCTATCCAATTGATCATTGATCATTTCACCCGGTATTTTGCTCCTGAAATAACCCCGAAACTTGAGTTATTCATTTAAGTTTATGTAATATCCACCATAAACCAAAATCTGTTCCTCTTTTACATTTTCAACAATTTCAATATAATCGTACTGTTCTCTTCCAATATGAACTTCTTGTTTTGCAAAGATGTATTTATCTGTGCCTTTTTTTCTAAAAACCAAAATGTAATATTTATTTTCAGCCTTGATTATTGCACTTTTGGGTAAGGCTTTCACTGTATCTTTTTGTGTAATTATCTCAGCATCAACATACATATTTGCAATAAGTTTCGATTGCCTTTTATCAGGGATTGATGCAAAACAGGAAATTGATTTTATATCGTCGTCCATGGCAACTCCTATTGCATCGATGCTCCCAGAAAAGTAATCATCAGAACCACTTGATTTAAAGCGAACCGCCTGCCCCATTTTTATTTTCGAAATATCAATTGAAAAAACAGAAAGTTTAATCTGCAGAAAATCAGGATTTACAATTTCAATTAATTCACTTTGATGCCCGACATTAGAACCAATATTGGCTTTTATATTAAAAATGGATCCGTCGATGGGAGATTTGATAAAATATGATGAATAAAAATGTCCGTTTTCAATATTCTCAGCGGATAATCCGACTGATTCAATCTTCAGCTTCAATCCATTGAAATTAGCTACAGTTGCCTTGTATTCGGCTTCAACTAATATGAAATCTTTTTCCGATGTGGCCTTTTCGTTAAACAATAACCTGATCCGCTCGTAATCAATTTTCAACCTCTTTAAGTTTGCAGAAACTATGGCAAACTCTTTTTGCAAATCAATGAGCTCATTGCTCTCAATTTCCATTAATATCTGATTCTTTTGAACAAGCTGACTGCTATTGAAATAAATTTCTTTAATCCATCCGTTTATTGGAGCGTTCACTTTAGCAAGCGCATTGGGCAGTGGTACAATAGTTCCATTACACTTCACGACGTTTTCGAAAAGCCTTGTTTCCATTTCGCCAAGTTTCATCGAACCGGTTTCGAACTGTTGAGTTGTGATCTCTATAAGCTCCGTCTTCTGTTCGGCAACTTGTTGCTGATTGCCACAAGCATACACAATAAAGGTCGTAACGACCAGATATTGGATGTGTTTGATAGTTTTCATATTTCTATTTCGAGATGTAGTTAATTTCAAGGGTTACACTGGTATAGTCAAGCAGATTCTTTAGATAATCCAATCGTATCTGGAGTGCGGTTTCCGTGGTTGTTGCAAACTTCAGAAAATCAATCTCCCCATTTTCAAAGCTAAGCCTTGCGGTTCTGGTTATTTCATTGAAAAGATTGCTTCCCGTCTCGTCGTAGTAATCTAAAAGCTCTCTTAACTTTAAGCGTGAACTTAACAACTCTTTTTGTTTCATTTTTAGGAGTTGAACTTCGTACTCGGCAAGATTTTTAGTAGCATTCATGGCAAATTTCGATGCTTTTATTTTTGCTTTTTGGGCATTGAAGAATATCGGAATTGAAAGACCTGCCTCAAAACCATAATACTCTTTAGCATTTTCGTGAGAGTTGGTTCCCAAAAAGCAGTTGAATGATATATCGGGCATAAGTTTGTTTTTCTCAATACTGATGTTCACAACACTTTGCGCTTCCAGATATTTCAACCATAAAAAGAATGGCGATAACTCAATGGCTTTTTCAGTCAGGGGTAAGACACTGACGTCTTGCGAAACAACAAATGAACTGTCAGAGCCCATTAAGGTTTTGAGTTTTGCCAATGCGTTTTCCCGGCTATATTTTATTTCGTTAAGCTGGGTTTTTATCTGTTGCTGTTTTGCCTTTATGGTCAGCAAATCAAGGTTGGTTATATCGCCTTTGCTATTGCGAACAGTTGCCCCTTTCAGAATGCTGAGGTAAAGGCTGTCAATGCTTTCGTAAATATTCAGCTTTTCGTTAATCACCTGAAGCTCAACATAACTTAGCGATACTTGCTTAATCAAGCTCTCTGTTTTAATGTTCAAATTGGTTTCGGCAATGCTATACTCAATCCTTTTGGCTTTTTGCCCGGCACTGTATAGTGTGGGAAAATTTATACTTTGTGAAACACCCCATACGTTTAACGGATAGCCATTATCAGCAATGTTATTTTGGTCTGTACCAAATGTAAAAGTTGTTTTATCCAATTCAATCGCTGAAGGTATCAACGCTTTTTGCTCATCAACCCTCAGTATGAAGGCTTTTATTTCTTTGTTATTCTGCAATGCGATATTTACGGCATCCTCCATTGTAAGTTCTTTGCTCTGAGCAATGGTGGTAAAAGAAGGCACCAGAACCAGAAGCATAATAATACACTGCCTGGACCTGAAAAATCGCAGCGGGAAAAGTTTCATTCCGACAATGTTGTAAAAAATTTCGAACATAAGAGGCAGCGCAACCATGGTAAGCATTGTTGAGGTAAATAATCCTCCGATTACCACTGTGGCAAGTGGCCTTTGAACTTCGGCACCAGCACCTGAAGATAATGCCATTGGCAGAAATCCCATTGCTGCAGCTCCTGCGGTAAGCATCACAGGCCGTAATCTATCTTTAGTGCCCTGAATTATTAAATCGCGCATACAAGTTGTTCCGTTGTGTTTAAGTTCCTTTAAATGCTCAATTAGAACAATTCCGTTTAATACCGCAATACCGAATAAAGCAATAAATCCCACCCCTGCCGATACGCTAAACGGCATCCCCCGTAACCATAGGAGTAGCACTCCGCCAACGGTGGCCAAAGGAATTGCAGTGAAAATCATTATGGCATCTTTTAATGACTTGAAAGCAAAGTGCAAAAAAATAAATATCAACAAGAGCGCCACCGGCACTGCAATCAGCAGCCGGTTGGTGGCATTTTGCAAATTCTCGAACTGACCGCCGTAAGCGATGTAAGTACCCGGTTTTAATGTGATATTCTTATCGACAGTGGTTTGAATATCTTTAACTACGGACTGTAAGTCTCTGTTACGCACATTTACGCTTACGACTACCCGGCGATGAGCATTTTCTCTCGAGATTTTTGCCGGGCCCACGGCATATTGGATGTTGGCGAGTTCCGATAGTGGAATTTGACTGCCATTAGGGACAGGAACTTTGAGTTGCTTAATATCTTCAATGTCGGTTCTGCTTCGCTTGTCTAACCTTACAACCAAATCGAAACGTTTCTCTCCTTCAAAAACCACTCCTGTTGCCTCCCCTCCAAATGCAGCAGCCAGGTAACTATTGAGCATGCTGATATTGACTCCATAGTGTGCAATTTTTGCACGGTCGTAATCGATTCTAATCTGTGGAAGTCCTGCTGTCTTCTCCAGGATGACATCACTTGCGCCAGGAATTCTCTCAATTAAACCTTTAATTTCCATTGCTTTTTTATCGATGTATTCCAAATCATCCCCGAAAATCTTAACGGCAATATCGGAACGAACACCTGTGATTAACTCATTAAAGCGCATCTCTATAGGTTGCGTAAACTCGTATTCAATTCCGGGAATGGCAGAAAGAGCCTCTTTAAATTTGTCAGCCAATTCCTCTTTGGTTTTTGCGCTGGTCCAGGTTTTCCGGGGTTTAAGTTTGATAATCATATCAATTTCCTCCATCGACATTGGATCGGTGGGGACTTCTGCAGCACCGATTCTGCTGACTATCCTATCGACTTCCGGGAAGTTTTTTATCAGAATTTGCTCCATTTTTGTTGTCGTCTCAATGGTTTTCGATAGCGATGTGCCAGTTTTCAGTACAGGTTGAATTACAAAATCGCCTTCGTCCAGCGTGGGAACAAATTCCCCTCCTATCCTTGTGAAAAGAAATGCTGTAAATAGCAACGATACTATGGCTGCACCAAGCACAATTCTTTTATGTGCACATGCCCAATGAATTACTGGTGAGTAGGATTGGTGGGCAAGATTCATTATCCAATCAGAGATGTTTTTCTTCTTCGTTCTGGTGGGTTTCAGAAATAACGATGATGCGACGGGTAGCCATGTCAAACCCATGACCATTGCTCCAATAATGGCGAAGCAGAATGACAGGGCCATCGGTTTAAACATCTTTCCTTCAACTCCGGTTAACGAGAGGATTGGGATAAACACAATAAGAATGATTATTTGTCCAAATATTGCCGATTTCATCATTTTTGATGCTCCGTCGAAAGATATTGCATCCATCATGTTCAAACGCTCTACGCCGTTTGTTGAATCTATTTCAGTCTTTCTTACCGAAATTTTCAGAGCAATAAACTCTACAATGATAACGGCTCCATCAATGATAATCCCGAAGTCGAGTGCTCCGAGGCTCATCAGGTTGGCATCAATTTCAAAAATGTACATCATCGATATGGTAAAGAGCAGAGCAAGCGGAATCATTGATGTTATGACAAGTGCGGAGCGGATATTCCCAAGCAGAAGAATTACGGTGAACATTACGATTATTGCTCCCAGTATCAGGTTTTCTACAACGGTAAATGTTGTTTTGGCAACCAGTTCACTTCTGTCGACAATAGGATTGATAAAAATACCTTCGGGTAGATTTTTCTGAATTTCTGACACACGGGCCTTTACCTCGGCAATAACCTCCTTGGAGTTTGCATTTTTTAGCATCATTACCTGTCCAAGGATTGTTTCGCCTTTACCGTTTGCAGTAATTGCACCATACCTGTTGGCGTGTCCAAACGTAACACATGCAATATCTTTAATAAGAACAGGTGTTCCGTTTAGGTTCTTAACCACAATATTCTCAATATCCTTAACGGACTTTACCTGACCATCGCCGCGGATAAAGTAACTTTGATTTGTTTTCTCGATATAGGATCCACCCGATATGCTGTTGTTGGTTTCCAGTGCATTCAATACCTCCATCAGGGTTATATTCATCGCAACCAGATGCGAAGGTGTAATCGCTACTTCGTATTGTTTCAGGTAACCTCCCCAACTATTGATCTCCACTACACCGTTAATACCCGATAATCTTCGTTTTATAACCCAATCCTGAATGGTTCGCAAATCGGAGGCGGAGTACTTATGCTCGTAACCTTCCTTTATGTCGAGGGTATACTGATAAATCTCCCCAAGTCCTGTCGTTATTGGCCCCATTTCAGGTTCTCCGAAACCCTTTGGAATTTTTGCCGTGGCACTTTTAATTTTTTCGGAGATAAGTTGCCGGGGAAGATAGGTTCCTAAATCATCTTCAAAAACAATGGTGACTAAGGATATTCCAAATTTTGACACGGAACGGATTTCCTTCACTCCTGGTAAATTTGCCATTTCCATTTCAACCGGAGCCGTAATGTACTGCTCAATTTCCTGTGTCGATAAATTCCCTGATGTTGTAATTATCTGTACTTGATTATTGGTTATATCAGGTACAGCACCTACCGAAATTTTAAAGACTGCATATAATCCAAACGCCGCTATTGTCAGTGTAAACAGAATAACTATGAGCTTATTCCCAATACTGAATTCAACAATTTTTTCAAGCATAATAATCTATTTATTCAAATATAATAAATTTCCATCAAATTTATCGGTGCCGTCCATCGCAATTACCACGCTTTCTTCGATTGATTTCATTCCAGCTATCTTTCGGCAATTACTAACATTTCGAAATCATTAGTTGTTAATTTATCTTCCCGGGAAAAAGCTCCAAGTTTTGCCCCAAAAATTTCAATTTTAATGAACCCAAGCATTTTCAACAACCATGTAATCTCTGATGGAATGTAATATCTTTCATTGCACTCAAGTTCGCTTTCTACTCCGTTATCATCTGCAAATTTTGTTAAATTGTAATCCCTGAATGTCATAATATCAAAAGTATTTTTATGATAGGTGGCATTCCCATCATCAGTATTTGAGGCGCAAAATTCTTCAATCGAATTGAATATTGGAAATAAACCATTGAGGGTAGTAAATATAAATTTCGCATTTTCATTTAATGCATTTGAAACATTTTTAAGAATTTCAAAATTCATTTCGTCTGTTTCCATTAAAGGAAAACCACCTTCACACATCATTATGGCCACATCAAATTGCTTTTCGAACGGCAGATTTCGAGCATCATGTCTGAAGAAATCAATTTTTACACCGTTTTGTTTCGCCTTTTCTCTTGCTTTTTCCAACAGGGATTCGGACAGATCAATGCCAGTCATTGAATAACCTCTTTTTGCCAATTCAATTGAATGGCGCCCTGTTCCACACCCTATGTCAATAATCTTTAATGTTTTATCGAAATTAAGTTCTTTCTCCATAAAATCACATTCGCCAATCGTTCCTTGTGCAAAAGATTCATTGTCGTATTTCTCACCGTAATTTTCAAATAATGTTTCGTACCATTGTTTACTATTCATTTCTTTCCTCTTTTAGCCTGAATTATTCATAAAAATTCTCTCTGTGGCTCTCTGTGCATTTTCTCTGTGGTTCTCTGTGAAATAAAATTACACAGAGGTTCACTGAGAAGACACTGAGAACCACGGAGAGGAATAGAACATATGATAATTTATGAATTATTCAAATTAGTATACTTACTCAATTGTTTGTAGCATTTTTTTACAGGACGCCTTAAAAAATTATATCCGCAATAGCAATAACTCAAGTTTCAGGATTAACAATGCAAGCTGATCCAACATTTCTATCGAATGATGCATTCATCCTGACATGATGGGATTTACTATCCGGAGCCGCCGTCCTGCGGGTAAGACAAAATACTTCAGTAATCTCTGAAAGGGTGTTCATGATGCTTCTTTGCATTAAAAGTTTTAACCTCCGCGTAACGCTGCGTTTTCCTTTGCGTACCTCCGCGGTTTTTATCAACATCAGGTTAGAAACCATGATAATTTTACCCGATTGATCATTAATCATTTTCCCGGTCTTTTGCTCCTGAAATAACCCCGAAACTTGAGGCAATAATACTTCAATCCGGATGAATAACCGTGATATTTGGAATGCAATTTCGAAAAAATTTCAATTCGAAAATGCACTGGCATAATGGTCCGGGCAATTGAACCCTTACTTCTGATCCGCCGCGGTTCTGGAAATGTAACCTCGGAGATCCGCTCCTTCCGCATCAACCGGATGCCCAATGGAGAATGTCGGATATCACTGTGCTAAAGACCCGAATGGTATCCCGAAAATCGCCTGATTTTATCGTTTGGGAATTTTTCCTGTACAGAAAAGCAGTCAGTTTTTTGCAACCTACTTCTGAACCACCAGTATTTACTGCCTGTTCGGAACTGCTTAGTGACTCCGGAGGGACTCGAACCCCCAACCAACAGAACCGGAATCTGTCATTCTATCCAATTGAACTACGGAGCCGTTCGGGGCGCAAAGATACACAAATTTTATTTGCAAAACCGGGTAGCGGTCATTCTCCCAATCTCGTTAAAATGTTCTGTCCTATGAATAGTTTTACTAATTTTGAACCAGAACTTAAAACGAACCCATATGTCAGAAAGAATCAGAGATAAAGTTGCCCCCGGGGTTGCCACAGGTAAGGCAGTTCAGGAAATTTTCAGAATTGCGCGGGCTGGAAAGTTCGCCCTCCCGGCAGTGAATGTGGTTGGTACCGACTCGGTGAACGCGGTGCTTGAAGCCGCAAAAGCCGTCAATTCACCCGTCATCATTCAGTTTTCAAACGGCGGTGGCGTGTTTTACGCTGGCAAATCGCTGAAGAATGAAAACGAAAAAATTGCCATTAAAGGGAGCATTTCCGGCGCCATGCACATTCATGAAATCGCTGAACTTTACGGCATACCCGTGATCATCCACACTGATCACGCCGCAAAAAAACTGTTGCCATGGATCGATGGCCTGCTCGATGCCGGTGAACGGTTTTTCAAAACAAACGGAAAACCGCTTTTCAGTTCGCATATGCTCGACCTGAGCGAAGAACCCCTGGAAGAGAATATCGAAATCTCAAAAAGATACCTCGAACGGATGAGCAAAATGGGGATGACCCTCGAAATCGAACTGGGAGTGACCGGCGGGGAAGAAGACGGTGTGGACAATACCGGGATCGACAGTTCGAAACTGTACACTCAACCCGAACATGTCGCCTTTGCTTACCAGGAACTCATGAAGATAAGCCCCGATTTCACCATCGCCGCTTCTTTCGGCAATGTGCACGGGGTATACAAACCCGGGAATGTAAAGCTGGAGCCCATTATCCTTCATAATTCACAGGAATATATCAGCAAAAAGTTCGGCACGCCTCCCAATCCGGTCAACTTCGTCTTTCATGGCGGATCGGGATCAGAGCCGGAAAAGATCACCGAAGCCATCGGTTACGGTGTGGTGAAGATGAACATCGATACCGATACCCAGTGGGCTTTCTGGCACGGGATCCTGAACTATTATCTCAAAAATGAAGGGTACCTGCAGGGACAGATCGGAAACCCCGAAGGGGAAGATAAACCCAACAAGAAATACTACGATCCGCGTGTGTGGCTCCGGGAGGGTGAAAAAATGATGGTGGAACGGCTGAAAGTAGCTTTTGCCGATCTCAACTGCCTGGATCGTTACTAAAGAGGGTCAGAATGCCTGACCGACTGCCAGCGCCTGGCTCGGATGCACACTCAGCACCGGGATGGGCGACTGGTTGACAATCTGGTGGGCATAAGGGCCCAGGAAGATGTTGGAAGACCCTTCCTGAGAAGTCATAACCGCGATCAGATTGGCTTCAATCTTTTTAGCATACTCGATGGTAGTGGAAGAGATGTTTTCGCATTCCGCGAAATCAATCTGATATTTCACATTCTGTTCGGCCAGGTAGTTGACAACCTGAATGGCGTAAAGATCCACCTTGTGACGGATATCCTTTAACCGGGATGTATAAAGTTTCAGGATAAAGACCTCGGCTTTGTGCAATTTCGCCAGTTGCGTGGTAAACTTTACCTTTTGACGGGTTTCATCAGAACTGTCAATAGGCATGACGATCCTGGTAAGCGGCCGCTTGATATTGATCCCACTGCGGATAGTGATCACAGGGCAAATGCTGGCGGAAACAATTTTGTTGGCGTTGCTGCCGATCCAGAAACTTTCAAACCCTGAAGCGCCATGGGTTCCCACCACCACAAGCATCGCATCCAGATGCTTTGCTTCATCCGTGATCTCCCGGTATATTTTACCGGTACGTATCTTCCAGGATATTTTCACATTGGGATGCTCAGGGCCGTATTTGGTGATCATGTCCTCAAATGCCGCCTTCACATCGGTGGTGACATCCGATGTTTTATCCACAAATTTCTCTTTCTCATTGGCTGATTTTTGTACCCATACCAGGATCAGTTCACCGTTGCAATGGTCTGCGATGGATAGTGCGTGAATTAGCGCATTGACTGAACAATCCGAAAAATCAATGCCGACAACAATTTTATTCATAATCCTGAGGTTTTTAGGTTATAAACTAAGGTAGATTGATCAGATCATTAACAATAAAGGCTTGTGGATAGTCGATCAGAATATCCATCAAATATCTTTGTGCATCAAGCCGGGTACGGAAATCCCCCAGTCTGACACGATAATTGGGAGATTTAAAGGAGAGGTAAACACCGGTATCCGTGAACCTGGATTTCAGTTCCTCCTGCAATGTTTGTGCCTGACCTTTAGAGTTATTTCCCGAAACGGACAGGAGCTGGATCCGGAAACCGTTCATGGTCTTCAATGCGTTATTGATCTTCTGATGCTTATCCAGCAACTGGTCCAGGCGCGGATCACAGATTATCTCCACACCGCCGTGTACGGAGGCCGCATCCTGAGCCATCAGCCGCATCGGGAAAAGAGAGAGGGATAACCCCGCTATACCTATCAGAAAGATCCTGTTCACAAGGGCTCCAGTTTAAATTTGTCGTTCGGGGTGATGTTCATTATTGGTATCGGCGACTGAGAGATTAATTGCTGAACCTGGGCACCAATATAAATATTGACCGGTGTTTCCTGCTCAGTCATAACCGATATCAGGTCAACTTGATGGTTGACAGCATACTGTACTGCTGTTTTAATCAGATTAGTAGCAACAATGCTTTCTTCGGAATAGGGAATTTCATGTTCCTGAAAGAAAGCTGTAGCCATCCTGGTGTATTTTTCGGCGATCCGCTGAATGGATTTTAAATTATTGCCGTGGATGGTCAGCATCAGGACTTCAGCCCCGAAAATCTTAGCAATCCTGGCAGTAAAAGGAATTTTCTGAATGGTTTCGTTGGAACCATCCATCAGCATCAGGATTTTACGGATGGAACCCGAAACAGGAAAGTCGTGACGAATGGTAATGACCGGAAGGGAAGTGAAAGAGAGTATCTTATAAGCATTGCTTCCAAGCCAGTATTCGTCAAATCCGGAAATACCATGTGTTCCGGTAATGATCATTGCAGCCCGGATACTTTGGGCAAAGGTATCCACCTCCCGATAAACCTTGCCTTTACGCAATTTGTAGTCCAGGTTAAGACCTTTGTTCAGCACGGGTCTATACTGTCTGATAAGGTCATCAAACCGTTTTTTGATCTCGTTCCGGCTCTCGGGTGCCGCTTCGGGATAGATGGACTCCTGTACGCTTATTTTATCGACCCAGACCAGATGCACATCCGAGTTTAGAGTATTGGCGATGGAAACAGCATATTCCACCGCGTGAACGGAAGTTTGGGAGAAGTCAACAGCTACAACGATTGGTTGCATGCAATGGCTTTTGAGTTTAACAATCGTAAAAATAGGAAATATTTTTGTGAACAGAAAGAAATTTCGGTGGAAATATTTTTTTAACCCGTGAATAGAGGATGACAGAGGGAATGGTGCACTCAATTTCCCTGCGGAAGTCGATATGGCTCACTATTTTCCCTTATTTTTGCCGGTATGAATGAGCATCTGGATCCTTCCGGAAATAAATTTTCACAGGCCGATAAAGAGGTGGAACGGGCATTGAGGCCGACAGGTTTCTTCGAGTTTGCAGGCCAGGAGTCAATTGTGGAAAACCTCAGGGTGTTCGTAAAGGCCGCCCGCATGAGGGGAGAAGCGCTTGACCATGTTTTGCTGCATGGCCCACCGGGTTTGGGAAAAACAACCCTTGCCCATATTATCGCCAACGAGATGAAGGTCAACATGAGGATGACCTCGGGCCCGGTACTGGACAAACCGGGCGACCTGGCCGGTTTGCTCACTGGCCTGGAACCCAATGATGTTCTGTTTATCGATGAGATACATCGTTTATCCCCGGTCGTGGAGGAGTATCTCTATTCGGCCATGGAAGATTACAAAATCGACATCATGCTGGAAACCGGCCCCAACGCCCGGAGTATTCAGATTACCCTCAGCCCGTTCACGCTGGTTGGCGCCACTACCCGTTCAGGGTTGCTGACTGCTCCGTTACGATCAAGGTTTGGCATCAATTCCCGATTAAATTATTATGATGCTGCCACCCTGCAGGGGATCATCCGGCGCTCTGCCGGCATTCTTCAGGTGCCGATCGAAGACAATGCTACCCTCGAAATCGCCCGCCGCAGCCGTGGTACTCCCCGAATTGCCAATCTTTTGCTGAGACGGGTCCGTGACTTCGCCCAAATCATCGGCGACGGGAACATCGACCTGAAAATAAGCCAGTACGGACTCTCTGCCCTCAATGTTGATCAAAACGGTCTGGACGAAATGGACAACAAGATCCTGCTCACCATCATCGACAAGTTCAAGGGCGGGCCGGTGGGGCTTAACACCATTGCCACCGCGGTTTCGGAAGATGCCGGCACCATTGAGGAGGTGTATGAGCCCTTCCTGATCCAGGAGGGATACCTGATGCGCACACCCCGGGGGCGGGAGGTCACACCGCTCGCCTATCGTCACCTGGGTAAATCCAGACCGGGCGCCCAGGAGCAGTTGTTCTGAACGGTTTTTCAGCCTCATTTCAAGCAGATCACGATCATGGAAGGAATTGACCCGGTGA
>CAYLVY010000091.1:12686-14877 GCA_964387205.1 uncultured Draconibacterium sp. | reverse complement strand
GGTTCCCTGGTATGAGTTTGGGAAATGCGTTAACAAATACAATAGCTTACCGAAAGTCAATGTATCATTTCAAGTGATTTCATTTTTCATCACTGAAAATCCGGCTGAATAAAGACCGAAAACTTTGAAAGTTCAATGAAATACGGTGGATAAGGAGAATGCGAATCGCTCTCCGAACCATTCATCAACAGTCGCGCTCTCCTATCACCTCCACCAACCCCTCCCATTTCCCCGGGTCGATCCACCGATACCCCCCATCCCTCCTCAACCACGTCACCTGCCGTTTGGCATACCGGCGGGTGTTGGTTTTGATTTTTTCGATGGCGGTGGAGAGATCGGTCTGGCCGTCGAAGCAGGCGAAGAGCTCTTTGTAGCCGACGGTGTTGAGGGCGTTGAGGTGGCGGTGGGGCCAGAGGGCGCGCGCTTCGTCCAAAAGGCCGGCGGCCATCATCTCGTCCACGCGCTGGTTAATACGTTGGTTGAGTATCTCCCTTGGGAGGTCGAGGCAGATTTTCAGGATGCGGAAAGGCCGTGGTTTGATCTGATTCTGACGGAAGGCTGAGTATGCAACTCCGGTGGCGCGGAAGACTTCGAGGGCGCGGATGAGGCGGGCGGGATTGGCCAGGTCGGCCGTGCGGGCATACTCAGGATCGAAAAGCCGGAGTTCGCGCCGGAGGGCATCTATCCCTTCGTGTGCAAGGATCCGCTTCAGCTCTGCCCTGACTTCAGGGTCCGGGTCAGGAAGGGTATCGATACCATGGCAAACCGCATCGATATACAACCCCGATCCGCCCACCAGAAAGACCACACGGTGCTTCAAAAAAAGCCTGGAGAGCAACTCCAGCACATCTGCCTCATAACGTGATACATTGTACGAATCACAAACGGAGAGGTGGTTGATAAAATAGTGCGGAACCGATTCCAGCTCCGCAAGTGTCGGTTTGGCTGTACCAATATTGAGCTCCCTGTAGAATTGACGGGAATCACAGGAAATGATCCCTGTCTGAAAAATTCTGGCCAGCATGACCGTAAAAGCAGTCTTACCGGAAGCGGTGGGACCAG
The DNA here is from genome assembly GCA_964387205.1 of uncultured Draconibacterium sp. Taxonomy (GTDB): domain Bacteria; phylum Bacteroidota; class Bacteroidia; order Bacteroidales; family FEN-979; genus CAIVAT01. The sequence goes on along the minus strand of CAYLVY010000091.1, from coordinate 13,815 downwards.
CGATCACCACCAGCAATGGCTGGTCAGTAGTCATCCGGATCGTGGTCGTATCCTGACGGGCGGCGATCGAGGTTATCTATATCTTCGAAATCATCGAGATACTCCATGTTTTCCTCATGGTCGGCTTCATGGCCCGATTCCGGTTCTTCCAGTTCATTTCCCTCCTCCAGGTCAATACCATCCAGGGCCACGGCATCCGCTTCGGCGAGAAGCTCTTCCAGTTCCTGCTCAATGACAGACATCTCCTCTTCGTTCTCCACAATATTGTCGAGACGTGACACCGATTCCAAGAGGGGCAGGGGTACTTTGGCTACTTCGGGGGCAGGAGGTTTGGGCATTTCAAAAACAGGAGCAGGCGGGGCAGTGAATTTCGGCAACTCCCCTGATCGTTTCACACATTGTGGATAGGAAGCCAAACCGTCGCTGCGGAAAATCCTGAACAATTCAAGATAAAGGATGTAAGTGTCCCTGCCCTGAAACTCATAGATCATTTTCTGGTGGGGATCCTCGATATAATCCTTGAGTTTTTCGTTTTTCATGACCGGCAGGCTGACAGATTCAGTAACCACCTGATCGATATCCTCATCGTATTTTCGCACCTGTCGTTTCAATGGTTTCAGTGATACCTCCCTGTCCTTTTTATACTTTTTATCGGTCATAAAAAATGAGGCATTCTCACAATGCAGCAATTCAGAAGAATCGACCAGGATATGATGGAAGTCGAGAAAGGTCTGCCCCGGCTGAATTTCAATTTCACGAAGAAAATCATCCGCTTCGTCACAGGTAACTTTAAATCTGTATATCAGCATACGCAGGTGCAATTAAAGCAGCGGTCAAAAATAGAAAAATATCATATACCATGACAACTGCCGCCGGCCTGATTTTTTTTCAGGCCAATTTTTTCTCCTTCCTCCAGCATGAACTGATAGGCAGCATCAAACTCATTGGGAATCTGTCCTTCCAGAATAGCTTCCGTGATGGCATCTTTAATGATGCCCACCTCGCGGGAGGGTTTGATCCCGAATGTTTGCATGATGATATCGCCTGAGATGGGCGGCTGCCAGTTGCGCAGCTTGTCCTTTTCCTCAATTTCGATCAACTTCTGCCTTACCACCTGGAAATTTCCGAG
>CAYLVY010000091.1:9970-12586 GCA_964387205.1 uncultured Draconibacterium sp. | reverse complement strand
CGGAACTCATGGGAATGGAAAGTCCAGCCGATCCCCGGTACAAACTTTTTAGTAAGGGGTTTGGCGATGTCATGAAGAATTGCGGCCCAGCGCAGGAATAGGTCATTGCTGCGGGTGGCAACGTTATCAAGAACCGCGAGGGTATGGTAGAAATTATCCTTGTGGCCTTTGCCGTCGATATATTCCGCACCTTTAAGGTCTGACAGTTCGGGAAGGAGAATTCTCAGAAGCCCGGTTTCTTCCAGTAGCAGAAAACCCTGAGAAGGTACCGGGGCAAGAATGATCAGGTTGATCTCCTCAATGATCCGCTCCATCGACACAATCCTGATCCTGGCTGCATTCCCGGAAATGGATTGAAGACACAGGGGATCGATGGTGAAGCCGAGCTGGGTAGCAAAACGAACAGCCCGCATCATACGCAAAGGGTCATCCGAGAAAGTGATGTCGGGATTAAGGGGTGTCCGGATCCGTTTATCCTTTAGATCGTTAACCCCGCCGAAAGGGTCGACAAATTCGCCATAATGATCAGGTGACAGGTCAATGGCCATCGCGTTGATGGTCAAATCCCTGCGGCGCTGATCGTCTTCAATGGTACCATCCTCCACAATTGGTTTCCGCGAATCGAGCCGGTAAGATTCCTTTCTGGCGCCGACAAATTCAATTTTCCATCCATGATAACTGAACATGGCTGTTCCGAAATTGCGGTAAAATTTCACCTCCGGCGATGGGTCAAACCGGGCGGCCACCTGGTGGGCAAAATCGATGCCGGAACCCAGCACGACAATATCTATGTCCTGCTTATGTTCCCGTTCCAACAAAATATCCCTGACATAGCCTCCGATCACAAAGGCTTTCTGACCGGTTTGCCCGGCGACCATTGAAATGGCCGGAAATACAGGATGGATCAGGGCATTTTTCACATTCGTTTCGTAGAAAAATAATTTGCAAAGGTAATGAAAATGGAGGCTCAGTCAGGGTAAATATTTCCACAAAGCCCATTGCCGGAATGCAGGGAGGTTGTATCTTTGATGAAAATTTGTTCTCTCAACCCACTAACACAAAATTTTATGGCAAAACGAACCATTGTGGCGATGCCGGGCGACGGTATCGGCAAAGTAGTCCTTGATGAGGCCATCCGGGTTCTGGATGCAGCCGGTTTTGAAGCAGAATACGTTCACGGCGATATTGGCTGGGAGTTTTGGTGCAAAGAGGGAGACCCGTTTCCCGAACGGACCCAGAAGTTACTCGAAAAGCACAGGATCGGCCTTTTCGGGGCCATCACCAGCAAACCCAAAGATAAAACAGAGGCCGAGCTGGCACCTGAGCTGAAGGGCAAGGGTTTCGTTTACTACAGTCCAATCGTCAGCATGCGCCAGAAATATGACCTCGACATATGCATGAGGCCATGCAAGACCTTTAAAGGCAATCCGTTGAACTTCATCCGTCGCGGATTCGGCGGTATGAGCGAGGAACCGGTGATCGACACCATGATCTTCCGGCAGAACACCGAATGTTTATATGGTGGAGTGGAGTGGACCAATCCCTCCGACCAGGTGTATGATGCCCTGATGACCCATAAAAAGTTCAAAGAGAATTTTGCCTGGTGTCCCCGTCCGGAGCTTGCGGTTTCAACCAGGATATTCACCAAAAAATATACTACCAGGATCGTAAGGGCAGCTTTTGAGTATGCCAGATCCAGGGGATTCGATACCATCACGGTATGCGAAAAGCCCAATGTTGTCAGGGAGACATCCGGTATGATGCTGAAAGTTGCCCAGGAGCTGGCCAAAACCGAGTTCCAGGGGATCAGGGTGCAGGACACCAACATTGATGCCCAGATGATGTGGCTTACCAAAAATCCGGAGACTTATCATGTGATCGTAGCCGGTAACATGTTCGGTGATATTGTTTCTGACGGTTTTGCCGGCCTGATCGGTGGTCTTGGCTTTGCCTGCAGCGCCAATATCGGCCCTGAAATTGCCGTGTTTGAACCCACCCATGGTTCAGCCCCGAAATATGCTGAATTCAACCCCTCCATCGTCAATCCGGTTGCCATGGTCATGTCGGCCTGTATGATGCTTGACCATATCGGCGAAGCCGAAATTTCCGCCAGGATACAAAAAGCCGTGGCTGAAGTAGTGGAAGAGGGCAAGGTGATGACCTACGATATGATGAAACTTCCCGGCAAACCCGATGTTTTTGCCAAAGGCGCGGCGAGTACGAGCCAGATGGCGGATGCGATTATTGGAAAATTGTAATTAGATGATTGATAACGCGCTTTTATGTCATGAGTATTGATTTTGAATGATGTTGATTTTTCGATCAATCCCTCGGTGGAACTTATTTTTACCTCTGTGGATCCTCTGTGAAATAAACTGTTACGCGGAGGTCCACAGAGGACAAATGGAGTTCCACTGAGAATATAACCATTGGCATTGTTCGATTTAAATTTCTATTTATCAATAAATTAACAATAATACAAAATAAATATGAATAAAGAAGTTTTGGAGCTATGGCCGGAGCTGGTGTGGATTTCGGATCCGGATTTGAGGGAAAAGACCGCTAAAACGTGGGAACTTGCCCTGGAGAAAAGCGTGTTGACCGCTGCCGATCTGA
>CAYLVY010000091.1:0-9960 GCA_964387205.1 uncultured Draconibacterium sp. | reverse complement strand
CGGGGCCCGACCTGAAGGTTTCTTTTATGTCCCACAAGCGATGCGTTGTGCATGTAGCCAGGGATGCCGGCAACAAGATGAACGAATTTTTCACCACCGACCTACCGGTAGATATGGATGTCCTGATCGCGGGCGCCATCCTGGCCGATGTCGGAAAACTGCTGGAATACGAACTGGATGCCAACGGAAAATCATTCCAGGGTAAATATGGTAAATACCTGCGCCACCCGTTCTCGGGAGTATCACTGGCCGAGCAATGCGGAGTTCCGCCCGCGGTTTGTCATATCATCGCCACCCATGCCGGCGAAGGCGATATGGTAAAACGGACGGTGGAGGCCTACATTGTCCACCATGCTGATTTTATGACCTTTGAACCCTTCAGGGAAAGGTTAAAATAGCCGGATTGTACAAACGAAAACAACTTATTATGACCATCATTGAAAAAATCATTGCAGCCCATTCCAACCAGGAAAAGGTAAAGCCAGGGGACATTGTGGATGTATTCATTGATACCCGCGCCGCGCGCGATTTCGGGGGTGCCAATGTGATAAAAAACCTGATAGACAACGGGTTAGAAGTTGCGGATCCCAAAAAAACGATTTTCACATTTGATTGTAATCCCGGTGGTTCCGATCAGAAGTACGCTGCCAACCAGCACTATTGCCGGCAATTTGGCCGTGAAAAAGGGATCAGGGTGTTCGATGTGGATGCCGGTATCGGTACCCATATTGCCATCGACCAGGGATACGCCTATCCGGGCAGTACCTTTGTTTCGACCGACTCTCATGCCAATATCATGGGCGCCATCGCATCTTTCGGGCAGGGCATGGGTGATCAGGACATTGCGGCAGCCTGGGCGAAGGGAGCGGTGTGGTTTAAAGTTCCGCCGTCCGTTAAACTGGTCCTGAATGGCAAACGGCCCGAAGGGTTATCAGCCAAGGATATTGTACTTAACCTGCTTTCGATTTTCGGCGCTAACAAGCTGCTGGGATATTCGGTTGAGATTTACGGAGAGGAGACCGAAAAGTTTACCCTCGCCGAGCGGATCACCATTGCATCGATGGGCACAGAGATGGGGGCCATTATCCTGATGTTCCCGACCACTCCGGGACTGCTCACCGAACTGAAACGGATCACCGGGAAGGACTTTCCTGCTGTCAAGGCTGATCCTGATGCAGTGTACGAGAAAACCTTCGAAATCGATATGGGAAAGTTCGTGGTGATGGTGGCCAAACCGGGTCATCCGCATGACGACACGGATATTTCGCTGGTGCTCAACCAAAAAATTGATTCCGGATTCATCGGGAGCTGTACCAACGGAAGAATTGAAGACCTTCGTTCGGCCGCTGCAGTGCTAAAAGGAAAGAAAGTAGCCCCCGGAGTGGTACTTAAAGTAGTACCTTCCACCGATGCCATCTGGACACAGGCTATGGATGAAGGGCTGATCCAGATATTCAAAGATGCCGGCGTGCTGGTATCCAATGCCGGATGCGCCGGATGTGCTGCCGGACAGGTGGGTCAAAACGGACCCGGCGAAGTGACCATCAGTACCGGAAACAGGAATTTTGAAGGCAAACAGGGAAAAGGTTTTGTCTACCTGGCTTCACCTGCCGTGGTAGCTGCTTCTGCAGTGGCCGGTTTTATTACCACACCCGACCGCATACCGGATGAACCCGCCCGTTTCAGCCCGACCGGAAAAGGTTTTACGGGTCAGGTTGTTGCACGTGACAAATCGGAAAAGCCCGTGAAGATTGAAGGAAAGGTGTGGATGATCGCCAAGGACGATATCGATACCGATATGATCTTTCACAACCGGTACCTGACCATCACCGATATCAGGGAGATGGGACAATACGCGTTCGACAATCTCAAGGGATTCGAGGATTTTGCGAAAAAAGCCAAACCCGGCGACATTGTGATCACCCGGAAAAACTTCGGCGCGGGCAGTTCCCGCCAGCAGGCTGTTGACTGCTTCCTCTCACTGGGTATCAGTTGTATCCTTGCCGAATCCTACGGAGCGATATATGAGCGCAACGCTATCAATGCCGCCCTTCCGATCCTGACCTACAGGCCGGAATTGCTGGAGGAGGCCGGAATCGAACATGGAGACCGGATCTCGGTGAACTTTGAAACCGGAGAGGTTACCAATCTGAAAAATCAGAAAACGGTAGTCATCAACAGGTTTTATGACGCACAGTTAAAGATCTACAAAAACGGAGGGCTGCTTTGAGAGGCATTTCAGAATGGAGACCTATCGGGTCCTGCTGAGTTTCCAGCGCCGGTGCGACCACAGGTAATAGCGTGGTTCCCTGACGATATCTTCTTCCAGTAACTTCATGAACCGGCGGGTAATCCCGCCGGTTTTTGTTTCGGATGGGTCCGGTTCGAGCATTTTAAAATCAACTTCATAATATCCCCGTTTGATTTTCCTTGAAACGGCATAGACCACGGGCATTTCACAAACTCTTGCGTATTTTTCGGGACCGTGCAGTGTGGCAGTGTCCTGGTTCAGAAAATCTACCCAGATGGCGAGTCTTGTGCTGGAAGGGCTTTGATCGGCCACCATATAAAATATGACGGGTTCATCATAAGGTCTCCGGAAGGTTTCTGCCGTCTGGGTGATGGGAGCCAGTTCCGAACGGCCCTTGACCCTTGTTTTCCTTACATAGCGATCGATATAACGGTTACTCAGTGGCTTATAAAAGCCAACCGGCTTGTGAAGGAGTTGTGTCCCGCTGGCTACACCCCCCCACTCCCAGTTTCCGTAATGGGCGGCCACGCAAATGACTGATTTTCCCTGATGGTAAAGGTCTTCAAGGAATGCAGTATTCAGGTAGCGATATCTTTTCACTACTTGCTCTTCGGGCATGGTAAAAGCTTTCATGCTTTCGATCAGCAGATCGGACAAATGGTGATAAAACGCCCTCGCGATGCGTCCGATCTCCTTTTCTGTCTTTCGAGGGAAAGAATTTCTAAGATTCCTGAATACCACCTTTTTCCTGTACCCCACGATATAATAGACGATATAAAAGACCAGGTCAGCCAGACCATATAGAAGCCGAAACGGAACAAACTGAAAAAAAAAGACGTTGATACGGAAGAGCAAATAGGTAAGGAAGTTCATGAATTTCAGTCCTGCTGAGTAAGAAAGTGCAAAGGTAACCATTTCCGGTCTGCTGAAAACGCTTATTTTTGCCGCAAATAATCCTTCCCATGCTCATCATCAAACGACACCAGACCGATCCCTATTTCAACCTTGCCACCGAAGAATATGTGCTCCGTAACTTTCAGGATGATATTTTCATGCTTTGGAGAAACGGTCCGTCGATCATCGTGGGAAAGCATCAAAACACGCTGGCCGAGATCAATGTCGATTTTGTCAAGCGCAATAATATTCCGGTGGTCAGAAGGCTCAGCGGCGGAGGCGCCGTATTCCATGATCTTGGAAACCTCAATTTTACCTTCATCCAGAGCGGAGATAAGGAGGGGCTGATCGATTTCCGGAAGTATACCCGGCCCATCATTGAAGTCCTGCACAAGATGGGCATTGAGGCGAAATTCGAGGGACGAAATGACCTGACTATCGGCGGAAAGAAATTTTCGGGCAACGCGGAACATGTCTGGAAAGACAGGGTGCTACACCATGGGACACTACTGTTTTCTGCCGAGATCACCGACCTCAGCCAGGCGCTGAATGCCGATCCGGAGAAGTTTCGCGATAAAGCGGTAAAATCGGTCAGAAGCAGGGTTACCAATATCAGCGAGCATCTCAAGGTGGGGATGGATGTTCTTCAGTTTGCCTCCCTGGTCCAGGATCATATGGTGGAAAAGTATCCTGATGCCCGGTTCATCGACTTATCGGCTGAAGATCATGAAAAGATCTATGAATTGGTCCGGAGTAAATACGGAACCTGGGAGTGGAATTTCGGGTACTCTCCCAATTACAATTTACGGAAGGTATTGCGAACTTCCACCTCCGGCACCATTGAGTTTGATCTCGATGTCAGAAACGGAACGATCCTGATGATCCGGATTTTCGGTGATTATTTCGGGAAAAAAGATACGGAAGAACTGGAGACCTTGCTCACGGGTGTACCCCATCAGGAACCGGTGATCAGGGAGAAGCTGAGCGGGATCACGATCGGGGATTTCATCAGCCATTTAACCCTCGACGAATTTATCGGCGGGTTGTTCTGACGGCAGTTTGGCAAAGACCCTCAACAGTACCAAACCCAGTATCGCGGAGATCAGGGAAGCCATCAGCACCGCCATTTTAGCATTGCCTACCAGGGTTTGGTCATCGAAGGCAAGAATGGTAATGAAGATAGACATGGTGAATCCGATCCCACCCAGGAAACCCACACCCAGGATATGTTTCCAGTTGACACCTTCCGGAAATGCGCACCATCCTAAGGCAATACCCAGCAGTGAGAAAAGAAGGATCCCAAGTGGTTTCCCCACGGAAAGACCACTGATGATTCCCAAACCGAGCGGCTGAAGCAGATCCTGATACCATCCGGCACCAAAAACCAGACCGGTATTGGCCAGTGCAAACAATGGTAAAATCGTGAAAGCAACCGGTTTATGAAGGACATGTTGCAAAACATACGAAGGGGATCGTTTGCCACCGTTTCCGAATGGGATGGCAAAGGCCAGCAGCACCCCTGTGACTGTGGCATGCACGCCTGAAAGGAGCATGAAATACCACATGATGCCGCCACCAATAAGGTAGGGAAACAGATTTCTTATCTTTAACCGGTTGAAAATGATCAATAAGGCATAGATGGCCAGTGCAACCAGGAGGTTTGTCACCGACAATGTTTTGGTATAAAAGAAAGCAATAACCAGGATGGCACCAAGGTCATCCATAACGGCCAGTGCGATCAGGAAAATCTTCAGTGAATCGGGGATCCTTCGGCCAAGCAAGGCCAGTATGCCAATGGCAAATGCGATATCGGTGGCCATCGGGATACCTGTTCCATCCTGGGTAATGGTGCCGGCATTAAACAACATAAAGAAGGCTGCCGGGACAACCATTCCCCCGATGGCGCCAAAGAAAGGGAGGGAGGCGCTTTTAAGGCTGGACAACTCGCCGCAATAGATCTCCCGTTCCAGTTCCAGGCCTATCAGCAGGAAGAATATAGCCATCATTCCATCGTTGATCCAATGCGCGATCGAATGCCCGAATACGTATGTACCCCAAAAGCCCAGCCAGGGTTCGCGTAAAGCGGAGTTGGCCAGCGCCATCGACAGGATGGTACAAGCAATCAATACTACCCCTCCCGCTTTTTCACTGTTGAAAAACTCATAAAACAAGCGTGAAAGTGGAAAATCCGATAATGGTTGAACCCGGGAATCCACTACTGGTTCGTTTCGTTTCTTATCCGCCATATTCAAATCGTTTCAGTCTGTTCCGGGTCACCCTGAGTTCTTCCTGCAACGACTCAACGCGTTGCAGCAGGTGGGCGATGGCTTCAATACCTTCCAGGTTGATATCAAGTTCATAATGGAGCCGGATCATCATTTCCAGCGGCTGAATCTCTTCGCGATGCACATAGTGAGCGGCATCTGACCCGGAAATGGAGACCAGGCCACACTCGTTCAACGCTTCCAGAAATCCTGTTTCGATATTGTAAAACCGGCAGATATCGGCAACAGGTATCAGGTTTTCATTTTCCATAGCGTAATTGTTGAAGTTCCCTGAACAACTCTTTTTCCCGTTTCGAAAGATTGGAAGGGACCACAATGTGGAAGGTGATAATCAGGTCCCCGAAAACTCCTTCCTTTTTATAAACCGGAAATCCTTTTCCGCGAAGCCTGACCTGAGTTCCGCCGGAAGTTTCGGGCTGCACCCTGATCTTCGCTTTGCCATCAAAAGTATCGATGGTAATTTCGCCACCCAGCAGCGCCGTGAAGAGGTCGAGCGGTTCGGTTTTATATAAATGGTCCCCTTCCCTTCGGAATGGAGTATCATTAAGAATGGTAAAAGTAATATACAAATCTCCGTCGGGGCCTCCGTTTCGCCCTTCACCGCCGTGCCCGGGCACTTTTATCGTCTGGCCATCCTCAATTCCGGCCGGAATCGTGAGCCGGATGTTTTTACCGTTAATGGTCAGGGTCTGGGGATGTGTGCGCCAGGCATCCCTGATATCTACTTGAAATTCCGCATGATAATCCTGTCCTTTAAACCGCACTCCGGCAGATTGCCGGCTCCTGTAGCCTGTTCCGAACAGCGACTCGAAAAACCCGGAAAAATCTCCTCCCTGATCACCCTGGTAAAAACTTTCAGTTCGATGTCCACTCTTTTGTTTTGTGGTTGCTTCGCGGTATTGGTCAGCCTGTTTCCAGTCAGTACCATACTGATCGTATTTCTTTCGCTTTTCCGGATCACTCAGCACTTCATGTGCCTCATTGATCTGCTGAAATCTTGACTTGGCATTTTTATCATGGGGGTTCAGATCGGGATGGTATTTTCGGGCCAACCTCCTGTATGCTTTTTTGATCTCGGCCGTGGCCGCTTTCCGGTCAACTTCCAGAATTTTATAATAGTCAATGTATTCCATATCCCTTATTAATCTTCAGGCTACATTTTTTTCGGGTGACTAATTTACGAAAAACAGGGAAATGTGATATCACCAAATAATCATTACTTTTGAGAACAAAAAACTTATCGTTATGAATTATAAAGAAATATTTGCACGTTTGTGGGAAAGTTATACCGCCCAAAACCCCTCAACCCTCAGGGTTTATAATCTTTTCAGAGAGGAAGGAGAAGAAGTTCTCAATGATCATATTGCTTTCCGGACCATTAATCATCCTTCCACGGGGGTTGATGTCCTCGCAAAAATTTTCCTTGATGCAGGGTACCGGTTCAGGCAGGATTACCATTTTGAAACTAAGAAGTTGTATGCCAAGCATTTCGAACATACAACCGATCCACTGGCTCCGAGGGTATTTATCAGCGAGCTGCTTACGGAGAAATTTTCACCTTATTTGCAGAAAGTGGTAAAGGAATGGGTTGAAGCTATACCTGCCGGTATGTTCCAATCCGGCGACCTGATATTTGCCGGCAATGTTTCAGGCAAACCCAGGTTTGAGATCTATGAGAAGTTACGGCAGGAGTCGGAGTATGCCGCGTGGCTTTATGTCAACGGGTTTTGCGCCAACCATTTTACAGTCAGTGTGAATGGGCTGAAGAAGTACAATTCCATTCACAAGGTGAATGATTTTCTGAAATCGAATGGTTTCCTGCTTAATGATGGTGGCGGCGAGGTACAGGGAACACCGGAGGAGTTGCTGGAGCAATCGAGTATCAAGGCGGGAATGGTTAACTTCATGTTTCAGGAAGGAATGCATGAGATTCCCGGGTGCTACTACGAATTCGCGATGCGTTATCCCGATACCGATGGTCAGTTATACAGTGGGTTTATTGCAAAATCGGCTGATAAAATCTTTGAATCCACCAACTTTTACAAAAAGTGACCTTCCGGAGCCTGTTGATGGCGCTGATGCCGGTATTGATCGCAGGTTCGTGCATCAGCACAGAAAAGCATGCGGGCAGGGAGGGTGAATATCCCGGCCCCGGGGTAATTCATGAATCCAGGCTCGCGGGTGGTGATTCTGCCAACCCCTATGCCCTTTATATCCCGAAAACCGGAGTTGGGGAACACCTGCCATGCATCATTTTCTTTGATCCGCAAGGGGATGGGATTTACCCGCTGAAACTTTACCAGGCCCTTGCCGATCGTCATCACTACGTGTTGATTGGAGCAAACCGGATCAGGAACGGGATGGAGCCTGCAGAGATAGACCGTCTTGTTCAGGGGCTTTTCGATGAAGCCGGAAAAAGACTGCCGGTTGATTCATCGCGCATTATCCTGGCCGGATTTTCAGGCGGGGCCCGTATTGCCATCCTCAGTGGTTTTTATAAATTGCCGGCCAGGGGAATCATAGCCTGTGGTGCCGGGTTGGCCGGTGCCAGCGCTTCACCGGTATATAAACCCGATTTTTACGCGATTGCCGGTCTTGCCGATTTTAACATGAATGAAATTGCAGAACTAGGCATACCTTTGACAGGGGCCGGAATACGTCATGTCATCTCCACGTTTCGGGGTGTCCATGAATGGCCCCCGGTTGAGGTAATGGAAGATGCATTCCTGTGGATGGCCCTGAATGCCATGCGGGATGGCCAAATACCATCGGACACAACGCAACTGCTGCAGATTGCCGAAACCCTCCGGCAAGCTGCATCACAAAGCATGGCCCATGGATTTATGCTGGAAGCCATGGAGAGGGCAAAAAAAGGAATAGCCTTTGGAGACAGCCTTTTTCCGGTTGCACCTTTCGACTCCCTGTTGAAACAACTGGAGCAGTTTGACGGATTTCAGGAACAGGCAGCGTTCAGGAAACAAATGATAGCGGAAGAAGAGGCGGAACGACAGCGTGCCATGACCGCTATGCCGGAAAAGAGCATTGCCTGGTGGAAAGAATACCTGAGTATGCTCAACGAAGGCGAAAGCCGGCGGATAGATGAGATTCAGGACAGTAACGTCATTGTGACCATGGCCGGGTGGAAAAGCCTGGAAAAAAAGATGAAGTCACAACGAATCCTGGCATTTCTCAGGGTATTGCTTTATATGAATGCGACAGCTGTGGTGACCAGCACCAACGAAGAAGCCGCCCGTAAACTGGTCACGGTTTACCGGTATGCTGATCCGCTCAATCCGGAGCCGTTATACCTTGAAGCAGTGCTGGACGCCAGGGGTTCAGAGCCCGGGAAGGCGCTCGTCAAACTGGAGGAAGCCATTAAAATGGGTTTTCATGATATCAAACGTATTACCTCCCAACAAGAATTTCAGGTTTTAAAGGAATCTGCACGATATTTTGAACTACTTCAAAAGGCCGGCCATGAGTGACATCAATTTTTATGACGCCCTTGATCATTTCAGAAAGGAGTTTGAAGGTGAGATATATACCGACCTGACGCAGCGCCTGTTATACGCCACCGATGCATCTGCATACAGGGATATGCCATTGGGGGTAGCGAGGCCAAAGCATGCCGCAGATATCCGGAAACTGATATTGTTTGCTTCCCGGCACAAGGTTGCCCTGATCCCTCGCACAGCCGGCACATCACTGGCCGGACAGGTGGTAGGAAACGGCCTTGTGGTAGATGTATCGAGGCATATGAACAGGATAACGGAGTTAAATGCGGAGGAACGATGGGTACGCGTTGAACCAGGCGTCATTCTCGACGCATTGAACAAGGTTGCGGAACAGTATGGTCTCTTTTTCGGGCCGGAAACCAGTACCTCCAGCCGCTGCATGATCGGCGGAATGGTCGGCAACAACTCATGTGGCGCCCATTCCATACTTTACGGAAGCACCCGGGATCACACCCTGGAGGTAAAAGGATTTTTAAGCGATGGTTCACCGGTGGAGTTCAGGGAGCTCACGATCCGTGAATTCGAAGAAAAATGCAGCGGAGACCAACTTGAAAACAAAATATACCAGCAGATCCGGGAGATACTGACCGAACCTTTCAATCAGGAGCAGATCAGACAAGGCTATCCCGATCCTGCGATCCATCGCCGGAATACTGGTTATGCTCTTGATCTGCTTCTTGATACCATGCCATTTAATCAGCCAAAAGATCAAAACGACCATCTTTCGGGATTCAATTTTTCGAAACTGATCGCGGGATCGGAAGGTACCCTCATGTTCATCACGGAGATCAAACTGAATCTCGTCCCTCTGCCTCCAAAGGAGAAAGCCCTGATATGCGTGCATTGCCATACGGTGGCTGAATCACTCCGCGCCAACCTGATCGCACTGAAGTACCAACCAGGTTCGGTGGAACTGATGGACAAGCCGATCATGGATTGCACGCGTGACAATATAACCCAGCGGCAGAACCGTTTTTTCATAAAAGATGATCCGGGAGCTATCCTGATCATTGAA
>CAYLVY010000090.1:11654-15640 GCA_964387205.1 uncultured Draconibacterium sp. | reverse complement strand
CCGCTGGTACGGATCTCATACTCATAACCGCTACCCGGGACCATGGCCGGCTCGCTCCAGGAGAAGGTGGCCGTGGTGGCTGTGATGTCCGTCACCGTTGGATTGAGCGGCATGCTGCAGGCGTCTTCAACCGTGATGGTCACCGTTTTGCTCCTGACGCAACCGGTTAGCTGGGCAGTAGCTGTAAAGGTGTAAGTAACGGTGGAATAGGGCTTCGCATAGACCGTGGCCAGCGACTGTCCTGCATAGGGGATCGTGGCGTCAGCATCAGTGTAAAGATCAGCCGGTGGCGCCCACAGGTAAGTGGTGGGGGCCATATAGCCGATGGTCATGTTCGGACGATTTGCGGTAGAACCCGTTGGGGTAGCATAGGTCAGCACATAATTTGCCGTCTGTCCATCCACCCGGTAATAGTTACAACTCACAAATCCCGGATCAGTGTAAGGCATTTGAACAAACGTTGTCGTACTGCCCGTGTTTCCGTTGCTGTACGAAGTTTGAATGACTAAGTTACTGGTTCCGTTCCATATGAAAGGTGTCGTCATCACAATGGTGACCTCTCCGGGAGCCACAGCTAAGTTGGCGGCTGCCCTGGTGTTTGTCAGTCCACCAATGAATGCACTGCTGGTCAGCACCGTTTCAGTGGTATGGGCCATATCCACCTGGAAGTTTTGCAGAATTCCGGAAAACGCAGTCCCCACCGCCGTCACCGTGAAGGTGAGGCTGGTGATGGGTGCACCGGCAAAGAGACCGGCTGCCGTCAGTTCGGTAGCGCGGATGAGCATCTGGTGCTTGGTTCCGCCATAATAGTTGGTCAGCGGCGCAGGATATCCGCTTGTAGTATTGGTAGTGGTACCCGTCCCAAAGGTGGCTGATCCTTCGATCAATCCTCCGGAGGCTTCCAGCGACTGGATATCGCCGGCGCTGATCATGGCAGAAGCGGGCGTGATGGTAACCGGCGATGGTGTCGGCAAAATATACACCGGCACCTCAGCCACGTTCACGCACCCGGTACCGGCATCGGTAGCGGTAACCACATAGGCCGTATTCTCTTCCGGATTGACGGTATGGGTCGGTCCGGCCAGCTCACCTGGCATCCAGGCGTAGGTATAGTTCAGGTTATCGCTCGTAACGTTCAGCGTTGCCGGGTAAGCAGCGCAGAGGGTGTCGGGCGTAGCAGTGGCAGTAATCGCCGGTGGTGGTGTAACTGTTGCTTGCACTGCGGTCCTTGCGGAGACACAACCCACCAGAACCCTCCAGTCGTAGAAATAGTAGTAATACTGCGGATAACCGGAGAAACTGTGTCCTGTAATGCTGACAACATCCGGGATGGTATAGGGGAATGCAGATCCTGTTGTATTTCTGTATATACTGGCACCTCCGGTTTTCCAGCCCATCCGGTAATTGGTACCGGCAGGAAGCGTGACATTAAGAGGAACGTACGTTTTAACCCCGACATCACCACTGGTGACCGGATGGCTAAAAACATGCAGTTCCGTTCCGGTATTGTCAGCGATATACAATTTTACATCTCCTGCAGCCCCGGGAAACACATGTACCCCGAGAATGGTAAGGGATGAATATACATCAAATGTCAGGTAATAATGGAGCGCTGTGGTTCCTCCTGTTCCGATGGTATTGTCCAGAGGACCAACAGCTCCCTCAGTAGATGCGCCCGAAGAAGCTTCCGCGTAAAAGTTCGTCGTGGCAGAAATCACGGGTGTCACGAAGGTACTACCGGTCCCGAGCTTATCACCACCGCTCGCCTGATCGTACCAGTAAATCACATTACCAGGATTTCCGGTTGCCTGGAGGGTTACTGTTCCTACGCCGCAACGATTACCGGGGATAGTTCCGGTTATGCCGGGCTGGCTGACCACCATGGTGTAGGTGGGTTCGGAACAAACCGTACTATCCTGGTTCCTGATGATCATTTTATAATAATGATCAACGGTATGGACCGGGGTCACATAGGTTTGGCTTGTCGCACCGGGGATGTCCGTAAAGTTCAGGTTATCAGCTGATTGTTGCCACTGGAAGTATGCATCACCGTATCCGGTTTCCGGAACCAGTTTCAGGGTTGCTGTACCGGTGAAGCAGATTGCTTCCGGTTGTGAGGTAATCGCAGCCAGCGGCAATACCGTAACGGTGGTGGTGTCGTAATTTTCGCACATTGCACCGGTGGTATTGGATGCATGGCAAACGTAGTTGTTCACCACACCTGTATCCGATTTCAAATATACAGTAGACGCATTGGTCATACCTGTATATGGCTGGGTACAGGCAGCATCGAGGAACAGGTTGTCCACAGGGCTCCAGGTGTAGGTATCAAACTGGTTCAACGGTGAGGTGACCGCGACCGGGACAATCTGCCCGGTGCAGATGGTCTGGTTTTCACTGACATATAGATCAGGCGATACCAGTACCGATGCCAGCACTTCTGTTCTGGGTGATTCGCACCCTGTACTGACCTGCCAGTTGTAGAAGAAATAATAGTATCCGGAGGTACTGGGTCCTGTGATGCTCATAACGCCGGGTACGGTATAGGGATAGGAAAAGTTAGTGTTATCCCTGTAGAGGTTGGTAACGCCGCCGGTCCATGCGCCAACGCCCAACCGGTAACTTGCGCCTCCGGTGATGGGCCAATTGAGATAAACCCGCTGACGTTCTACCGTGGCGGTTGAGTTGTATCCCACCACATCAAAGGTTTTCGACATAAGTGTTGTTCCGGTTGAACTACGAAGCTGGAGGGTAATGGTACCAGGACCGGTTCCATAGGGGAAGAGGTCAACCGAAACGAGTTCAAAATCAGTGGTCGCAGTAAAATTCATGTAGGTTGACAAACCACCTCCGGTGCTTGCTGAAGTTTCAATTTGATACTTGCCGACAAACGCGGTTGATCCTCCATCCGACGCTGCTGCAAAGAAACTTGTGGTAGTGCTGAGGAACGGGGTCGTGAAGGGAGAACCTGTCGCAATGGGCGTACCTCCGGTGGCATCGGTGTACCAGTTCAGGACAGCTCCATCGGTGACAGTAGCCTCCAGTTGCATTGTTCCCGGGCCACATCGTTCACCCGGCACAGTGGCTAACACCTGTGGATTGTTCACATGAAGTAAATATACTGGCTCTGTACAGATATTACCCACGGTATTCCGGATGGTTAACTTATACCATGTATCGGCGGTGGTCCAGGGTGTTTGATAGGTCTGGCCGGTTGCACCTTCGATCATCGTGAAGTTGATTCCATCAGGCGAAGTATGCCACTGGAAGGTAGAAAGTCCGTAACCGGTAGCCGGTGAGAGGCTCAGCAAAGCCGAATCGGCAACGCAGATCTCTTCCGGATAGGAGATTATCTCTGCCAAAGGTATGACGGTAACTTTACAAGTAGCGGTATCATTGCATCCATTAATAGTATTGGTGGCATTACAAACCACATTTTCAACAACACCGACCGGAGCTTTAAAATAGACGGCGGTGGTATTGGTTTGTGGCAAGTAAGGTAAAGTGGCTGCAGCATCCGTATACAGGTACGTTGTCGGGCTCCATGTGTAGATATCGTAATCCGGTACCGCTGAGGTCACCTGAATCTTGAGGATCTCCTCAGGACAAATGGTGCTGTTGGGGGTGATGTTGACCGGGTTGGACGGGAGGACCTCGGCAATCACAGGTTGCAGCGGGCTGGAACAGGTAGTGCTGATCTGCCAGTTATAGAAATAATAATATAAACTAGGATAAACATTTCCTGAATAGGTACCACTGGTTATTGAGACAACTCCGGGAACGGTGTAGGGATAAGGATAAGGACCCTGTGCAGAGGGTTGGAACATCAGACCAGAAATGGTACTCGATTTGGCAAGCATGACAAGTCTGAGGCTACTGGCCGGTTCGATCTCAAAACCCAGTTCAACCGTCGGCATCTTGGGATTGGTGGATTGGGTATAACCCACCACATCAACCACCTTTTGATGCAGGATCGTACCAGAAAG
>CAYLVY010000090.1:0-11644 GCA_964387205.1 uncultured Draconibacterium sp. | reverse complement strand
GAAAGGTTGAGCACTGCAATGGTCACGGTACCCGGATTTTCATTGGTGCTTGAATTGGGATACACATTGACCGTTTCAAGGGTAAAATTGGATATTGCGTCGAAATACAGTCCATAAGTATTCACTCCCGCTCCGCTCGTTCCATTAATGGATTGGGCCATACCAACGTTTAATGTCGAACCGCTAACTCCGACAGCTCTTACATAGTAGGTAGTGGTTTCGCTGATCGGCGGGGTTGTAAATACCGGCCCTGTACCCAAAACCGTTCCACCCGTCGCACTTCCATACCATCTGATGGTTGAACCAGGAGTTGAAGTTGCATTAAGAACTAAAGTACCTGTACCGCAACGGGAAGCTCCCGTTGTCCCGGTAATGGCCGGGCTGTCCACCACGATGGAGCGGGAAGCCGTCAGACAGGTATTAAAATTCTGGTTCTTAACGATAACCCTGAAATAGGTGAGTGTGTTCATTACCGGTGTGACAAATGTGGCATTGGTGGCACCAGTAACATCCGTAAAGACCACATTATCTGTCGAAATTTGCCATTGCATCCTGGCTACACCATAATTCATGACAGGGCTGAGCGAAAGGGTCGCACTGCCCGAAATACAGATGGTATCGACTGAGGATACTATTTCAAGTGTCGAGGGCAATACCGTTACGTTGGTAGTATCGAAATTGGTACATCCGTTCACGGTATTATAGGCCGATCCGGCAATGGTATAGGTTCCGTGGTTGGTAGTCTTCAGATACAGCGTAGTAGCGACGGTTCCGGAGTCATACGGGATGGTACAGGCAGCATCACGGAATAGATAATCAACCGGATACCAGGTAAAGTTATCATAGTAACTGGTACCGTTGAACACCTCGATCATGGCCACTTCGTTGTTGCACACCGATTGATCCTGCGTGAGTTCATACACCGGAGCTGCATCAATTCTGGCCTCAACCGGTTCAAGCGGGCTGGAACAGCCATACATCACGCGGAAATTATAGAAATAATTATAGGTAGTTGTGCTGTTCCCGGTTAAGGAGGAAGCTGCTGAGGTCATGCTGACCAGTGTTCCGTTGCTGATCGGGTAAGTTACCCCGGAGGACTGTCTGCGCAGGCTGCCTCCCGAAAGGGTGGTAGCCAGCAAACGATATCCGGTTCCGGCCACAATCTGGAAATCGAGCGGCAGGTTAAAAGGTGTCGTCCCATTCCCTGCCGGGAAACTGAAGAATATAGGGCCATACAGGACAGTCTGGGAGCTATTGTAGAGCGTAACGGCAATCTGTCCTGCTGTAGAGGTCGGATAGATATCTATCGATTTCAGGGTGATATTTTCAGTGGTATTAAAGACCATGCCATAGTTCTGGGTAGTGCCCGTAGATGTACCTGTCGGTGTTATCATACCCGCCGATTCCTGGATGGTTCCGGGTTCGATCGCGGCCACGTAATAAGTCTCCGATTCCCAAAGGTATGGGGTTGTATATGTTGAACCCGTTCCAATAGTATTCGCGCCAAGCGGATCAGAATACCAGGTAAGCAATCCGGTTGTGCTGGTAGCGGTAAGTTCAATCACGCCAGGTCCGCAATGATATCCATCAGGAGCGCTGGTGATGAGGGGATTATTGAGTACCAGTTCATAGACCGGCTCCAGACAAACGGCGCCGGCACTGTTCTTCACCTGGAACTTGTACCACGTCGTCAGTCCGATCCATTGAGTTGTATAAGTAAGATCCGTCGCGCCATTGATATCAGAGTAATTTACCCCGTCGATGGATTGTTGCCACTGGAATGTCGCTGCGCCATAATCAGCCGGCATGGTAACAGTCAGATGGGAGAACCCGCTGACGCATAGTGAAGGCGGTTCGGCATCGATGGTCAGCGAATCCGGCAACACCACCATCGCAGCGGTATCAATACTGGCACAGAAACTTGTTTCATTGGTGGCTGTGCAGGTGATGGGGTGCACACCCGGGGTGACAGCCCTGAAATAGACCGTGGTGGCGCTGGTACCGGTATAGGGTATTGTACCGGCCGCATCGGTGTAAAGGTTATCAACCGGGTTCCAGATGAAGACATCATAAGAAGCCGTCGGTGAGGTCACAGTCAGCGGAATGATGGCATCATTGCAAACTGTCGAACCATCGGTTATATGAAACTCCGGAGCTGGTGTCACGGTAGCTACCACCGGGATACGTGGCCCCGAACAGGTGGTGGAGCCGCTGATGATAAAGACAGGCCTGAGGGAATAGGTAGTTTTATTGGTGGTGGTATTACCACAAATAACCGTTCCGGAAGTTCCCGGACTCGTCGTGATATGGGTGTGAATAGATGAAACATAAGAGGTGTTATCGGCCTGACATCCCCTGCTCATCGTAGCGGTACTCGCCGGATTTCCGTGGCAGATCTCAATCACCAGATTAGAAGTACCATCCCATATAAAAGGAGTGGTGAAAGTCATCGTATTCACCCCTGCGACCGGCATTAACGTATCGGTAGTGAACACCGTCGTAAAGACAGGAGAGACAAAATTTGCAACATTATCCTCTGTTGTCTGTCCAATTTTCAGGGAGAAATCGATCATAGGTAAAGTTCCTGCCGAGGTGATATTCAGCCCCAGGGCGGTGATTGCACCCGGGGTTAACCCCACTGCATTAAGTTCACTTGCACGGATCAGGTGCTGGTTGTGGGTATTTGACCACAAACTGTAGAATGGATTTGAATAAGTTGTACTTGTGCTGGCGCCGTCGCCAACTTGAAGTACACCGGTTCCTGGTATCTCCGCCGCTGCGTAGAAAGTGGTAGTCTCACTGATCACCGGGGTGGTAAAGGGCGAACCAAATCCCAATGGGCTTCCACCGGTGGGGGTGGCATACCAGGCGAGTGTGTCGCCGGTACCTTCTCCCAGCAATTTCAATGTGCCGGTACCACATCGGCTGGCACCTTCGGTGAAGGTCACCTCTACGGCAAAATTAACCAGGACAGGTACAGAGTATTCCGAAACCGGTCCGTTCTGGCAGGTTACCCGGCAGCGGTACCATGCTTTTTGGGCAGGCATTTCGGAATAGCTGGCCAGGTTGGCATCGGTGATATTGTCATAGGTAACATTGTCATACGATTTCTGCCACTGATAATTATTCCCGGTACCCGGGATGGGGTTTTCAAGTGTCAGGGTGACGATATCTCCGAAACAAAGGCTGTCGCTGCTGGCGATGGTATTGCCCGGATTTGGCGGACCGCACGTAAAGGAGGGGATACCGGCAAACTCATCGGCACCCACATCGGGTGCAGTGGCTGCGAAATTTTCATTTTCAGGGTAACCGGGATTGGGAAATCTCGGCTGATCATCAATATCGGTATTGATGGCAAAGGGAGCATTCACTTCCGAAGCACCACTCTCACACTTGGTTTGAACTTCCTGGAGATGAAGGTTATACGGTGAAGATAAGGCATTGACAAAGGGAGGATCCTCTGTAAACGAACTGGCATCCCTCGGGGCTACCCTTGCCTTGTAATCGATAATAGTGGAGTCTTTACCGGTAGCGGTCCCGTCGTAGAAAAGATAATTTCCAAAAGGCGATGCAGATTGGGCAAACAGGTCGTTATTATTGGAAGTGGCCAGATAGTTCGCCTCTGTGATGGCACCGTTGCGGCGATAAGCTACTGTGAAGCCGTTGGCCCCGAGCCGTCCCGATTTATTGACCAGGATGTTGTTCCTCATATCCAATGGCACCGTTGAAGCAGCATACAATGCCGATGTTCCGAAAGTGGTAATGCTGGTGCTTGCGCCATTAAGGAAGACGGTATTGTTAAACACCGACACCTGAGTGCCGCCAGCAACATTAATACCTACCAGGGCATTGTCGCTTGAAGAGTTCTCAACCCTCAGGTCGGAGATGAAGTTGTTGTAAAAATTGACACTGCCTCCTGAAGCGGAATGGAATCCGATCACCGTACCTATTGAGCCCGTGTTATAGAGATCATAGACCTGGTTTTTATAAATGTTGTTGGTGGAGGCAGTGGCAGCATAGAGCCCGTACAATGCACTGGAACCCGAGGTACCTCCGGTGGTGGTAATACTCCGGATGATATTGTTAAAGGTATTCACGGTCACGGATGAGGTCCCGCCGGATTGTATGGCATAAACTGCACCTCCGGCATTGATGGAATGTACAGAGTTGGAGAACATGTTGGTGACATTGCCGTAACTGGTGTATATACCATAAGTGGAGCCTGTACCGGTAGTGATGGAGGATACCGTATTGTTGAATATCTCCTTGTTGGTATTGACACTGCCTAACGAGTATATAAGGTAATTTGTCCCGGTACCCCCAAGGGTTAAATTGGTGATATTGTTGAAGGAGATTATATCGGTACCGGCTGCAGAGGAGGTACCGGTGCGATATATCCCATAGAAAGTACCGCTTCCTGTCCTGTTGATCCCCAGGGCAGTGGAATTGCCGGAAATCGTTACATTGGGAGTTGCTGAAGAGAGGTATATCAGATACAATGTATTGGCACCCATGGCCCCGCTGCTGAAATTGTTGTTGGAAACACTCAGGTTGGTCGTGGGAGTAGTATTATATATGTAATAGGTAGAAGAAGTTCCTCCCTGGTTGAGGATCAGCGTATTGTAATTGAAGTTCATAGATCCGTTGTCAATATTTCCGGATGTACCGTAAATTCCATAGATTATACCAGTTGCATTTACCCCGCCGGCGCCGGCATTTTCCAAATGGTTATAACTGATACTGTGGTTGACATGATACTGTACATAGATACCATAGGCGGTAGAGGTTGAACCTCCGGCCCAGTTGACGATGGTATTGCCCTCCCCGGGCGCTCCGACCACGTAATTCTGGTCGTAAAAATTATAATTCGGGGATGATTGGTTATAGCCACGCAGTTGGATTCCCGTGGCAGTGTTCTGTATCGTATTGCCCGTGATCGTCACATTCTCATGACGCCCGTCAATACTGGTAAGGGTAACCCCGGCAGCAGAACTGACCAGGGAGGTTGGATCATTATTGGATGAATAGATCCCGGTTACATAGGAACTGGTACCTTTTGTCATGGTGATCGTACAGTTCTTGATCTCCACATAGCGGCAACCATCGGTGGCGCTGGCCCTTCTGATATAGTAGCCATACTCTATTCCCTGGTTGGCGGTGGCAATATCGATGCCATCGAAACGGACATAATCGCATCCCTGGAAGATCATGACGGCATCGCCCTGACCGCCCAGCGTGCTGGTGTTCAGAAATCCGTTATTGGTCCTGCTGATCTGGGGGTTAGCCCCGGCACCGCTTTTCTGGAAAACGATGTATCCGCCCGATTTACCACCGGCAGTCAGTACCAGCGAATCGGTGATGGACTCCACGTAATCTGCGGCAACATTGAAGGTAACCCCTCCTCCGCCAACCCCCTGGTTGTTCAGGTCGGCGATAGCCGCCCTGATCGAAGGATAACTTTGGGCTCCTCCCGTAGGTATGTTGTATACCCCCGACAATTGCCCGAATAACGCCCCAGACATAGCAAGGGCGCAAAACATCAGTAGTGATTTTCTCATGGTTGGGTAATTTTGGTTTATAATAAAGGTTGAAAATAATTCAGAAAATGCCGGTTTTTTACGGCTAACAAATTTAAGGTTTTTTTTATCAGTATAACAGAATTTTTGAATAATACATTGAAAATTATTACATTCAATAATTTTAATACATAACTACCTGCATTGATTTTCAGGAAAAATCTCCTGCTAACGGGTTTTAATCACCCTGTAAGTTTCCCACCCGCCGGAAGAATGCAACCTGATCAGATATAAACCGGCCGCTAATCCGGAAATCCCGGCCCGATTATCAGATGAAGGCAGATTTCCTGAAAACAGGAATTTTCCCATGGCATTATAAACCTCATAGCGCATGGTTATATCCCATATACCATCGTATGGTGCGATTGTGACATCCTCCCGGGCCGGGTTAGGCCAAACCAGAAAATTTCTTTTTGCCTCAGGTTCACGAGCGCTTTCTCCGGATGTAAAATAGCTTTCAAACCTGTCTGCGTTGCAAAAAGGTCCTTCCGGCGAAATATACCCATGCAGATATCCCCCCTGCGAAACCATAGTCCCCTCCCGGAATACAATGGAGATCCCGGCAATAAAAGTGGCGCTGCCGCTTCCTGTTACTATAAAAGTGTTTCCGTTTCCTGCCACGGTGATATGCTGGAGCGCATCGTAACAGACGGTTTCACTGGTACCGCCATAAATGAATGCATTCTCGCATATCGGTTGGATCGTTGGTACCACGGCGCTCAGAGATAATTCACAGAGCTGATAATCAGTAATGGTAACTCCATAATTCCCGGGCAACAAATCTGACGGGTCTTCCTGGGTGCTCCCATGGCTCCACAGAAATGTATAGGGTGGGGTTCCGCCATAAACGGCCAGGTCGATCGAACCGTCGGCCTGCCACGGACAACTCGCCGGTGTGGGGGTGGAAAATCCATCCATGGGATCCGGTTCAGCGATATAAGTGCCGGTGCGGATATCACACTCATTGGCGTCCATCACTGTCACACGATAAAATCCGGAAGAAAGGCCTGCAAGCGAAGTAGTGGTGGCGCCGTTGCTCCACATAAAACTATAGGGTGGTGTGCCTCCCTCCACGCTTTCAATGGAAATACTTCCGTCATTGGCACCATAGCAACTGATATTATTGGCATCCGCGATCATGGAAATCTCACCCGGCGCCATGATTGTCCAGTTTCCGGTCACGGTGGCAAGGGTGGCATCGGTAACGGTGACTTCATAAATATCGGTGCACAATCCGTCAACGTCAGGGGTTACTGCCCCATTACTCCATTGATAGGAATAAGGGGTAAGACCGCCACTGACTGTCAGGCTGATAGCCCCGTCGCAGGACATAAAGCAGGATTGATGAAGTACACTGGCGGAGAGTTCCAGCGGATCAAGAGCCAGGAAAGGAACACCCGCCGTCCATTCGCTGTAGACGTTGTCCCCGCAATTGGAACGGACATAGGCATAATACTGGGTATTGAATACCAATCCATTGACTTGCAATGTAGTGACGCCGGCTGCAGTATATCCGCTGGTAAACAACCCGACCGGGCCACTGCCGGGTGATCCCGACTGGCGGACCTCGAACGCGTAGCCGCTCCCGGGAGGGTTCTGGGGGGCCAACCAGTTGACGGTAGCAGATTGGGCTGTGATTTCAGACACCTGAAGATCAGTAGGTATTTCACAGGTATCACTTCTGGCTTCAAAGATTGGATTAACAACTTCCCTCACCATATTATCCCGGGTGTACCCGAAATTACCGGTACCGGTTCCACCATTTAAACCAATAGTCAAACCAGGGATCAGAATTAAAAACAACAACAGGTATTTTTTTGTCATATGATCTTTTTTTAAATGATTGTTGAAAAAATAATCACTGCAATGAATTGTCTTTGACAAATTTACATGAATATTTTTTCTTATTGTTTGTGCGACAATATGGGAAACCGTAAATACAGGAGAGATACAAAAAAAAACCGCAGGAACATCATTCTGATGTTCCTGCGGCGTTAGATAAATCACTGGCGGAATTATTTTTCCTGCCAGAATCGGGAAGAAATTACCTGGTTTTTACCAGTTTAATGGTTTCGACATAATCGTCGGCCACTACTTTCACGAAGTAGATGCCTGTTGGCATATCGGCAAAGCGGAACTCATGTTTCTCACCAGCCATGGTTTCGTTCAGGAGCATACCTCCACTCATGTTATACACCAATACCTTCACTTCGTTCACTTTCCTGTCTCCTTTCTGGACAAGGGTAAAGTTCCCGTTGGTCGGGTTCGGGTAGAGGGTGAAGAAGATCCGTTCGGTAGCCATCGGGAGGTTCTCCTGTCCGGCAACCACCTCAGTGATTTTCACAGCACTGCAGAATGGTCCGGACGGGGCGATCTTACCTAACAGATAACCACCGGCCAGCACCGTCGTTCCCTCAAGAAAACGAATCTTCATCCCAGCAATAAAGGTAGCATTGCCTGTCGGGGTAACCTCAAATGTTTCAACGCCACCGGCAACCGTAATGGTGTTAAGGGCATCGTAACATGCTGTTCCCGCTACTATTCCGGTTACAAAGGTATTTTCACACACAGGGTTAGCGGCAAGGACATTGCTGAAAGTCATAGCAATTTCCAGGTTTGCATCGGTCACTGTAACATAATACATCCCCGGCAACAATCCTGTCAGATCCTGATTGGTAGAACCGTTGCTCCAGATGTAGGTATAAGGCGGCAATCCGCCGTTTACGGTAATGTCAATGGCTCCGTCGGCAGCTGTCGGACAGCTTGCATGGGTAACAGATCCAAATATCTGCAATGCCGCGAGTGTTGTGAACTGATAATCTGCCGTCCAGTCGCTGTAAACATTATCTCCGCAATTGGAGCGCACATAGGCATGATAAAGCGTGGCAGGTGTCAACGGGGTTACATTAACGGTGGTGATTCCTGCACCGACATATCCGGTGGCGACAAGTCCGGAAGGACCGCTTCCCGGATCTCCGCTGGTACGCACCTCGTACTGATAGCCGGATCCCGGAGCGGGGCTGGGCTCAGTCCAGTTGAGCGTGGCGAATTCGCTGGCTATAGGAAGTGCATTAACATTTACAGGAGCCAGACAGGTGGGGAGTTCTTCGTTGATGGTCACATCGTCCAGTCCGATATAATCTACGTTAGCATCGGAATAGGCATGCCATGCAAAGTAGACAACACCGCTGGCAGCAGGGATATAGTTCACTGTGATCTCGGTATAATCAGCCAGGAACTGGTTGTTCAGGGTCCAGAGAACAGTCCCGGCGGCCACGCCACCCAGGGTGGGATCGTTGGCAACCACCAGTTTCAGTTTCTCAGGATCGGGTGTATAACCCGGCGCCACCACCCAGAATTTCACCGAATAGGTATTTCCGGCAGTTACATCGAATCCCGGGGTAACTAACCACTCGTCTTTCGGCAGTAACTCATTGTATGTTACATACATGAAATTCGGAGCGGAGTGGGCGGGAACCCCTGAGGTCACTGCATTGGTGGAAACCCATGGATAACCTGCAGCGGAAGAGTATTTTGTCCAGCAGTTCGGTATCTGGGGTATGGTCAACGCATCGAAGTTTTCGGTGAACGGATAGGTAGCAATGGTTCCGCAGGTAGCAAAAGTATGGGCTGTGCTCCACGCGCTCTTCGAGTATTCGCAATAGCCTCTGACATAAACATCATAGGTTGCGCCCGGGGTGAGGCCTGACACGGTGTACGGTTTAGTGGTAATACCACTGATCTTGGTTCCGGTTCCGTGGGTAAATCCGGTCGGGCCGAATTCGATATCCCAGGTTGAAGGGGATCCGGTATCGGTCCAGTCGATCACCGCAGTGGAGGATGTTACGTTGGATGCCATCACGTTGGTGGGGACACTGCCGCAATACGGGATAGCGAAACCTGTCATTTCGGCTCCGCCATCAAATGCTCCGACAAGAGTCATGGCACCGGTGGCCAGGTTCACGGTATAAAGTGCACCTGCCGTGGTATAAGCCGCAGCATACATCGTCCCGGTGGAGAAATCATACTCCATATCCTGTGCATAATTGAGTGCCTGACCGGTAGCGCCGATATCGGTAATGGTCAGCAGGTCGGGGTTGATCTGGAACAGATGGTCGGTACTGATGCCAATGGCATAGAGCAATCCGCTGCCATCGTTGGCCAGGTTGATCAGCAATTCTCCGGAACCGATGGAACCCAGAAATGTGGATACGCCGGTGGCGGGGATTATTGTGTAGAGATCGCTGGTAGTCCCGTTCCAGTTCACACCGTACATGATCCCTGTATTGGGGTTATAGGTGATACCGGCAAAACCAATACCCAGGTCGGCCAGTTTGGTCATCGCCCCGGTAGCAGGATCGAGGGTCCACCATCCGCCGCCGGTCAGGGCGGTAGCATCGTAGTACTCCGATCCGTACCAGGTTCCGTTGGCCCAGGTACCGGCGCCTATAAACTGCGCGGAGGTAGATGGGGCCATGGATACCCACACGCCCGGATACTCTTTATAGAAATAGCCGACCTGATCCGTAATTGCATTATACGCAAAGAACTTGGTCAGCTCTTCCACGCCGGTACTCTTGGTTTGGCAATCGTTGGCAGGATCGAGATCACCGACGAGTTGTGTACAAACATCAATGGTGTATGTACCCTCCTGCGCGTTCCATGGATCGAAGGTAACCTGGTACGAAGCGCCCGGTGCAAGATCGGTAACGGTTTTTGTAGAGGTATAGGCTCCGATGGTCATGGTGACAGGGAAGGTTTCGGTTCCGAGACCAACATTGGCAACCGTAGCTTTCGGTATAATGGTTCCAATGTTATTCATTGCCGCCACATCAATGCTGGCAGTGGCAACATCATGAGCCAGCGGAACAGTAATATTAACATTATCAACATACCAATTATCAAACTGGTAATGGTTGCCATCGAGTACCCATGCGATATAGGTAGTTCCCCCAACGTTGTTCACAATGGTTGTTTTCACCTCGCCAGGTCCGACATTGCCGCTACCGGAGGCGCCGCCCCAGGCTTCGTCGGTCCAGGTGGTACCGTCGGCGCTGGATTGTATCTTATAGTTGATTCCAACTCCATAATCATCAAAGAAATGTCGGAAAGAAAGGGACAACATGGTAGCGCCGGTAGTATTAATGGGCGGGGAGATCAGCCGGGAAATGGCGGATCCGGATTGCCATCCGGCCCTCATTTCATTCACGGCACCACCAGCAAGGGCTGTGGTTGAAATCGACCACCGGTTGCTCGTCAGGGGTGATGCATAG
The DNA here is from genome assembly GCA_964387205.1 of uncultured Draconibacterium sp. Taxonomy (GTDB): domain Bacteria; phylum Bacteroidota; class Bacteroidia; order Bacteroidales; family FEN-979; genus CAIVAT01. The sequence goes on along the minus strand of CAYLVY010000090.1, from coordinate 795 downwards.
CTTTGGCTCCAGCATGCCGGGATAGTGCTGCCTGAGAAGTTCTCGGCGAATGGCAGGGCAACTGCGTCACAGGGAGTGGTAAAGGTTACCGGTCCAACCCAGAGGCTCTGTTCGCCGGGGTTGCACACTGACCTGACATAGAACCCATAACTGGTGGAGGCGGTAAGGCCGCTCAATGTATAGGGCTTCACGGTGATACCTGTTACAATGGTTCCGGTGCCTAAAGTAAACCCGGCCGGGCCCCACTGGAGTTCCCACTCGGTAGCCGAGGCGTTTTCACGCCAATCCAGTTCGGCAGAGGTAGGCTGAACATTGGAGGCAGAGAGTTGGGTCGGTGCCGGACATGATACCAGGGTTGTGAAATTAAGTGGTCCTGCCCAGGAGCTATATCCGCCTCCGGGGCATACGGCCCTGACATAGAACCCATAATCGGTTCCCTGGGTGAGGCCCAGCAGTTTATAGGGCTTCATATCGGTAGCGGAAATGCGGGTGCCGGTTCCGAATACAAATCCGGCAGGGCCCCATTCGATATCCCATTGGGTAGCAGTGGCGTTGTCGGTCCAGTCCAGGAAGGCCTGATTAATTCCGATATTGTCTGCCAGCAGGTTGGTCGGAGCCGAACATGCCGGAACAACATCAATCACCACATTATTGACCATCAACTCGTTATCTGCATTGGAAACGGTCGACTCTCCGTAGAACCCGATCATCACCGTACCGGTATAACCGGTCAGAGGAATGGTCACGTGTTCTCCGGCAGGGTTGATATTGTTATAGACATAGGCTGAACCTGTA
>CAYLVY010000089.1:0-15700 GCA_964387205.1 uncultured Draconibacterium sp. | reverse complement strand
ATTGATAGAAAAACTGGAGTAGGATAATCTGCAAGCGGGCGGGCATGAAGGTGATGAACCCGTAAAGATAGCGTTTCGTCCCGATACCGGATCGGCACAGTTATTCAAAAATGAATATGCTGTTTATTTAATGCAACGCACTGATAATGCATTGGCCTTGCCAGTGCCATCGATCTTGCAGACAGTGCTGTAAAAAGTCAGGTTGTATCCGACTGTTAAATTGACCTTCACGCCGGACCAGTACTGACCCCAGGTTCCCCTCATATATAGATCGCCTGCCGAGGGGTTAAGATAACCGGCCGCATGCATCCTGAGTACCGAATTGAAAGGCCCGTACCAGTTTGTCCAATTGCCGGCTGCATCCACATTGATCCATTCTGTATCTGTCGGTATCCTCCACCCGTTGCCAAGCTCGAGGGAACAAGGATCATTTTCAGGCAACCAGTTGTTGTCTTCAGAGATACTCGTAATCCACAATGAACCCGGAACACGGGTTGTACCGTTATGCTGGTATCCTTGTTTGCGGTTGAATTGCCAGTACCATCCTGCTGGTGATTCAGAAGATGAACTGACAGAAGTGGGTTGTGAACTGGCTCCCAGGTTACGGGTGATCCAGCATTTAGCCAATTCTCCCGGGACATTGGTGACGGTACCGTAAACCACTGTTTTATTCACCGGTGCCACTGGGCCTGCTGCATGATTGATGGTAACCGGTTGCCCGCAAGGATTGCTTATTACAAGTTTTACGATGGTTTGTGAACTGTAAGTATTGTCGTTGCTGCCTTTTCCATTCCAGTTGATGTGCAGGCCATTTCCCGGAGCGACAGTCCCGATATTACCTGAAAGAAAAGCCGGTTGTATTGGAGAATAAGTGACGCCATTATTGAAGCTTACCTCCATGGATATGATATAGCTGGGCCCGCTGCCGGCGAGGTTATAATCAATATCGACATATCCACTCCCATCAGTACGTTGGGCAACCTGAACAGACGAAATGGAACCTGTCTGAGGAATGGCCGTAAGTGACAAACCCCAGAAGAAAATGCCAAATAAAATCTTCACATTCAACATATTAACCTAATTTTAGATTTATCATTTTCTGATCCATCCCGTTATCATCCGGTATCTCTCAGTAACCTTTTCCCATTTCAGCATGAATTAATCAGTCCGATATATTAAACCACCAAACCCTGCTGATTGAGGCCGTGCTTCTGCTTTTGCTCAATAAGTGGCCGCATGTTGCAGGAATGTATGGGGGAAAACAAGGTTAAAGATTATCATGCAAAAGTAATTGATTTTTGTGCCAGACCAAAAAATTGTCAGCACTATTTCGTCAACTTTGAACAAGCGGAACCTCTGCCGTAACCAGAAATGTTACCATGATTAAGCTCAGGTTGGGTCAGTGCGATGCCCGCTACTGATGCATTTGGCGAACCTCTCTGAACAGGCCATACAACAATCCGTTGCCCTTTCGCACCTTCACAGTGAAGTGGTCCATGACATACTCCGATCGACGGGGGTTCCAGATGTAAGCGTTGAGCCGCAGGTGGTGGTGGCGCAATTCCAGATCACTCAACCGCAAGGAAAGATACACCTGACCCGTTTCGCCGGGGTTCACATAGTCTTCCAGAGGTACAGAGGTCCAATAGATCGTCCGGTCACCCGAGGTGATGGTGGTAACAAGCCCGGCTCCGGGAAAGATCAATGGAAGCCTCACCTCCACTGAGATATCCACCTCATCGTCAGGCCTCTCCATCAGGTCCCGCAAACCCATCGTAAAGGTGGGACTGTATTCCGCATCACTGACAGCATAGTATGAGGCAGTACCTCTCACCGGCAGGCTGTCCTTGCACTGAACCGGGTCAACATTGTACCACTGCGGGGGAACGGGTTCAAAATCATTGACGAACTCCCGGAAGTACTCCTCCATTGAATCCTTTGCGGGCCTCCTGGAAACCAGGTAAAAATCGCCACCGGCATAGCACTGGTGGGAGAGCAGGTAGGGATAGACCGACCGGATGACGGGATAGTAATCCCAGGAAGAGGAGGCCAGGGAACCAAAGGCGACCATCTCCCTGGGAAGTTGTTCAAGATACCGGCGCAGTTTCCCTCGTGTTCCGATATCTTCCAAATATTCATAACTCAGACTGTGAAATGCACTGTCCTGAAGAATAAACCGGTTGATCTCCTTCCGGGTATCCAGCAACACCGCTACCCTGTCGCTTCCATACCTTTCCTGAACCTGTGTGGCATCCCTGACCATCTCCCGGTAAGGGTTGCGGTAAAAGAGGGTGTAATGGTGCCGTTCAGCAATGAGTGAAGGGATAACCACCAGGGCGATCAGCAGTACCAGAATAACCTGGTGAATTTTTTTCCCGGTATTGAACAACCCTCCAACCAGGAAAAAGAGGTACGGCAGGCTAAAGATCATGACGGAATACTGGAGAACAGCACTCCGGAAAACCGAATAGAGATATCCGATTAAAAAAGGCAACACTACCCAGATAGCCGATACAATAAGCATTCTGGTGTGGAGCGGCCCGCTCTTCCGGTACCGGGCTATGGCAAGTCCGGCCAACAGAACCAGCAACAAATAAACGAAGACAGAAAACTGAAACACGTACTGCAGATAATCGGTAATGAAATCGAACCGTGGTTTTTTCAGCCATCCCTCCACCCCGCCAAGTTGCATCTGGGCCAGAAGCACCGGTAAATGAGGCAGATAAAGGAGGATAGCAACTCCGCAGGCGATCAGGTACTTTCTCATGACCGTTTTATCCACCAGAAAGAATCCGGTTGTCCCTGCAATTACGGCAAAAAGCATGGCAAAGTGGTGGTTCAGTGCGCTCAGGGTGGCAGATAATGCAAATCCGGCAAGGTTGGTCAATATTTTTCGGTCGGGTTTGAATAGGATATTGGACCAAAACCAGACCATCAGGAGGGTGAAAAACAGGCCGCTGGCGTATGGCCGGGCAATCTGCCCGTACATCACGGGAAACTGGAGGAAAGCCATGAAGGAGGCGCTGACGAGTCCGGCAGTGGAATTGAACCACTGTTTTCCGACCAGGTAAGTCAGGAATACCGATCCAAGGCTGAACAACACGAAAGGAAGTTTCATCCATACAGAGGGAGGATTGCCGGGAGTGGCCATCAGCCACATCAGCCACTGGACACCGGCAGGATGCCCGTCCACCATCACCCCATGGCGGATCAACGCGCCAAAGGTATCGTATCCGGCACGGATAATGGCGCTGTATTCATCATGGGTAAAGGGGATCTCTTCAAAACGCCAAAGCCGGAGCAGAGCTCCGGCTGAGACGATGATGATCATCAGGTGGGTTTCGGTTATCCTGAAATTCCGGAACATCACTATTTTGACTTATCCGGGAATGGGGGCATGGGCGGCAGGTCTTTCGGCCACGATTTCAGTTCCTCTTTCATCAGTTCAATCGCTTTGTTGAGTTGCTCATCGGTTCCGGCATATTCGAGGGCCGGATCGTTGTCCACCTCAATATCGGGATCGACACCGTAACCTTCGATGATCCAGTTTTTACCTTCGTTATCATACGGAGCGAATTCAGGGCGCATCATCTGACCGCCGTCAATGAACGGCAGGGAACCACGGATCCCGACAACTCCGCCCCAGGTGCGTTTTCCGATCGCCTTCCCGATCTTCAGTTTCTTAAACTGATATGGGAAGAGGTCGCCATCGGAGGCGGAGTAATTGTCGATCAGGATGCATTTGGGGCCCCAGTGCATCGGAAGTCGTCCGGGAGCCTGCTCGGTGTTGCGGGCCATGGTGATCATGGTCATTTCACGGTTCAGGCGCTCAATGATCATCGGCGAGACATTGCCGCCGCCATTGCCGCGATCGTCAATGATGAGCGCACGTTTGGCGAGCTGCGGGAAGAAATACTTCACAAATTCGTTCAGCCCCTCAGCGCTCATATCGGGAATGTGGATATAACCCACTTCTCCGTTGGTAGCTTCCGTTACTTTACGGATATTTTCCTGGACCCAGTTGTAGTAATAGAGCCCCGACTCATCGTCGGTCGGAACTACCAGCACCTTACGGCTATCTTTCTCCGAAGGGTTGCTGCTCAGGGTAAGTTCCACCTGCACATTGGCTTTGTTGATCAGTGCTTCGTTATAATCATTCATGGCGTCGGTGGGCCGGCCATCGATGGCGATAATAAAGTCGCCTTCGCGGGCATCCACCCCGACTTCGGTCAGCGGCGAACGTACCGGCCTGGTCCAGTTTTCCCCTTTGAGGATCTTGTCGATCTTATAATATCCGGAGCCATCACGGCTGATCTTTGCCCCGAGCAACCCGAGTTTGATCCTTGTCGGTTCGGCTTTATCCCCGCCGTTTACATAAGCATGACCAACGCTCAGTTCACCGATCATCTCGCCAATAATGTAATTCAGGTCATTGCGGTTTTTAACATACGGCAACAATGGCTCGTATTTGCGGCGGATTTTCTCCCAATCCACTCCGTGAAGGTTCGGAACATAGAGAAAATGCTTCATTTGCCGCCACGATTCCTCGTAGATCTGCTTCCATTCTGCCGAAAGGTCGACCATAACCTTCATGTTTTTCATATCCACCCAGTCCTTCACCTCGGCCTTTCCACCCTTGGGCAGATCAATGATCCCGTACTTATTGGCGCTGCCGACCACCATTTTTTGCTGATCCGCTGATATTTCATAATTCATCCACTCACCCAGGGAGCTCTCCTTTTTATCCTTGAGGTTGAAGACCTTCAGGCCATTTTCTTTTCGATCCCGGCTGTCGAACCTGACATAATAGACATAATCGCCTGCGACGGAAATGCCGCCATAACCGGAAGGATCCACGGGCAAGGCGATGATCCTGCTGATGATCCCGTCGGCATCCACCTTTACGGTCACCTCTTTAGCCTCCTTGTCTTTCTTTTTATCGTCGGGTTTACCTTTATCAGCGGAAGAAGGATCGCTTTTTTCTTCAGCGGCCTGCTTGATCTTCACCTCGTCATTTTCAGGGGCGAAGGGGTTAGGGGTAGCTTTTTCGAGGGTGACAAAATAGACATTAGACATGTCGGTATAAGCATGGTTCCATTCAGTCCAGGAGTAAATCGGACGGTAATCGCGGTTGGAGGTAAAGAAGAGATATTTACCATCGCTGCTGAAGGCAGGAGCGGCAGCATCATACCAGGTATCGGTGACGGGGATTCTATTTTTCGATGCCAGTTCATAAACGAAAATCCTGGTGGTGGTCCGCCGGTCGGGGAAGGCATAGGTGATCCACTTGCTGTCGGGTGACCAGTTGTATTCATTGAATTCCCAGCTGGTAGCTTTATCCACTAGGGTAACTGATTTGGAGTCTGTATCCACATATTGCAACCGCAGCATCTTATCGGCCCAGAGGATCTTTTTGCTGTCGGGTGCCCACACGATGTTGTATTTGTAGGTATCGGCATTTTTTGTGAGCTGAACAGGTTCGCCGGAGCCATCCTGTTTGCGGATATAGATCTCATCTTCGCCTGTTTTATCAGAAATATAGGCAATATATTGTCCGTCGGGCGACCAGGCCACGTTGCGTTCATGCACACCAGGGGTCATAGTCAGGTTGCGGGTGATCCCGGTTTTAGCCGGCAGTGTCCAGACATCGCCGCGGGCGCCGAATGCGATCCGTTTTCCATCGGGCGAGAGGGTATAGGAGTTGATATTCTTCGAAGCATCTTTCAACTGGTCCCTTCCGGTGATCATATCATCGGCGATGCGCACCGGGATCTTTTGGATAGCAGAGGTGGCCAGGTCAAAAGTATAGAGAAAACCTCCGTTTTCGAAGATAATGGCATTATCGCCCAGGGAGGGGAATTTGATATCAAACTCAGTGAAGCTGGTCACTTTTTTGGTCTCTTTCGTCGTCAGATCATAGCTGTACAGGTTGACAGGCCTTTCTCGTTCTGATACAAAATAGACCTTGCTGCCATGCCACATCGGGAACATATCCTGGGCTTCGGACGAGATGATCCTGTCGGTTTTTTTGGTTCCGAAATCGTAGGTCCAGATATCGTCGGCCATACCGCCTTTGTAATATTTCCAGGTCCTGAATTCGCGGAAAACCCGGTTATAGGCCAGTTTTTTACCATCGGGTGAATAGGAACAAAATCCCCCTGAAGGCAATGGCAATTCCTGAGGGATTCCTCCATTAACGCTGGCCAGAAAGAGTTGGCCTTTGAAATCATTGAATGTTTGTTTACGGGAACGAAACACAATATGCTCATTATCGCGCCAGGTCATGACAATATTGTTGGGGCCCATCCTGTCGGAGATATCATCCCTGCCCAGGGTGGCAGTGATAGTCAGGCGGCGCGGCGTCCCCCCTTCGGCGGGTATGACAAACACCTCAGTGTTGCCATCATACTGGCCGGTGAAGGCAATCTGTTTCCCGTCGGGAGAAAACCGGGCGAACATCTCGTAACCATCCTGATAGTTGGTCAGTTTGCGGGCAAGCCCTCCCGATTTATCCACGGTGTAGAGGTCGCCGGCATAGGTAAAGACCACCTGGTTACCATGAATGGCCGGAAAACGCATCAGCCTTGCGTCCTGTTGGGCATGCAGTAAAGGGATCAGCGCCAGAAATGTCAATAGGAGTGTGAACTTTTTCATAATTCAGTCTGTTATCGTTAAGTTTTGGGGGTTGGTTTGGTTTTACATTCCGCACCAGACAAAAATATCTAATTTCCCCGAGTAACACATCATTTTTCGCCATATTACCCTCTTTTCAGGATCAATGTGGTTGATTTCAGGCATAAAAAGAGAGGATTTAATTCCGTTTGTACTTTGTTAATTTCCTAACTTTGCAGTGCAGAGGCATTCCTGCAAACACTATTCACTACAATATCAATTATTTATGCCACTTGAAATCTATTTCGACGGACAAAAGAAAGTCAATGCCATTATTGATGGCTATACCGTGTTCACCGATCAGCCCGTTCAGGCGGGTGGTGAAGCCACTGCGCCATCGCCCTTTTCCCTGTTTCTGGCTTCGCTGGGTACATGTGCCGGGATCTACATCAAAGGTTTTTGTGATCAGCGCCGGATTCCTGCCGATGGCATTGTGATAGGGATGGATGAGGAGTTTGACCCGGTGAGGAAGATAATCACGGTTTTTCATATGAAGATCCGGGTACCTGCCGATTTTCCAGCTCAGTATGACGAAGCGCTCATTCGTTCCGCAGCGCTTTGTGCGGTAAAAAGACATCTTCATCCCGACATTGAAATCAAAGCAACTGTCATAAGACCATAAAACAATGAAAGAACACAAACCAACCGGTTTCAATGCCACTGCCGTGCATGGTACCGGAGCAAAAGACCCCCTGGGAAGCGTCACTACCCCGATCTACCAAACCTCCACCTTCTTTTTCCGAAATGCCGATCATGGGGCTGCATGTTTTTCGGGCGAAAGCGACGGTTACATTTACACCCGTATCGGAAATCCCACAATCCGCGACCTTGAAAAGACGATTGCGGCCATGGAACATGGATTTGACGGTATTGGCTGCGCTTCAGGCATGGCGGCCGTGACCACCGTTTATATGGCATACCTGGGCATGGGCAAGGACATCGTAAGCCACAATGCCGTATACGGTCCTGCACGGGGGGTAATGGAGACCATTTTCAGCAAATTCGGTGTGGAATATACTTACATCGATACAACGGACCTGGAACAGGTTAAAAAAGCGATCCGTGCCAATACGGCCCTCATCTACCTGGAAACACCGGCCAATCCGACGATCGGCATCTCCGATATCACCGCCATCAGCGAACTGGCCCATCAACACGGCATAAAGGTGTGTGTGGACAACACGTTCTGCAGTCCTTACCTCCAGAATCCGCTCGATCTCGGCGCTGATGTGGTACTTCATTCCATGACCAAATTCCTGAATGGTCATGCCGATATTGTGGGTGGTATCATTATATCCAGGACGGAAGAAGATTACAGGAAGATCCGTCCGGTGATGGTGAACATGGGTTGCAACATGGACCCCCACCAGGCATTTCTGACGCGTCGTGGCTTGAAGACATTGGGAATCCGCATCGACCGGGCGCAGGAAAATGCCATCAAGGTGGCGCAGTTCTTACAGCAGCATCCCAAGGTGGAATGGGTGGCCTATCCGGGTTTACCTTCTCACCCGCAGTATGAGCTGGGCAAGAGAATGATGCGCGGTCCCGGATCTATGATCAGTTTTGGCCTTAAAGGCGGACTTGCTGCCGGCAAGACTATGATGGACTCGGTCAACTTATGCGTGCTTGCCGTCTCTCTCGGGGGTATCGAGTCGCTGATCCAGCATCCTGCCTCGATGACCCACAGCAAGTTGTCGCCCCAGGCCCGTCTGGAGGGCGGAATTACCGATGAACTGGTTCGTTTATCGGTAGGTATTGAAGAGGTGGAAGAGATCATCGGCGACCTGGCCCAGGCACTGGACAAGGTATGAATAAGAAGATACAGGCGGGATGCGGTTTGTAACTGGTTATTCTCAGCATTATGGCATCCCTAAAGGGGACATGGGTCTTTCTGGTGCTTTTGCTGATTTTGCAGTTTCCCCGGGTTACGCAAAGTCAGAAAGTGGCATTGGTGCTCAGCGGCGGCGCTGCCAAAGGGTGTGCCCATATCGGAGTACTTAAGGCACTTGAAGAAAACCACATCCCTGTTGATTATATTGCCGGCACCTCCATCGGGGCCCTGATCGGCGGGTTATATGCGGCCGGTTTTTCGCCCTCGGAAATTGAAGAGATGCTGGCGGGTGATGACTTCAAACGACTTATTTCCGGCAACTCTGACCCCACAGGTCACTTTTACCTTCAGGATGAGCCCAATGCATCGTGGGTCAGCACCAGTTTTGACTTCGACAGCAAACTGACCACAGTGCTGCCTACACAGTTATTGAACACCTATGCCATTGATTTTCAGTTGATGAAGATTTTTTCAGGGGCTGATGGAGCTTCGGGAATGAATTTCGACAGTCTGATGATCCCGTTCCGATGCGTAGTAGCAGATATTGATTCCTCCCGGGCTGTAGTGATCCGCAATGGCAATCTTGGTTCTGCAATCAGGGGGTCGATGAGCATCCCTGTAGTATTCAATCCGATGGAGATTAACGGACGGTTGGTGGTGGATGGCGGTGTCTATAATAATTTTCCGGCCGACATAGCCAACCGGGAGTTCCATCCCGATGTCATTATAGGAAGCAGGGTTGCTCAACGATATACCAAACCCGACCGGGATGATCTTTTATCACAGTTGCTGGTGATGTTGATGGAGCGTCAGAGTGACACCGTGAGTTTTCCCAACAGCATGCTGATTACACCGGAGACGGGCAACCTGGGGCTGCTTGATTTTTCGCGCGTCAGGGAACTCGCCGACAGTGGATACAGGGCTGCCATGCGAAACATGGAGAAGATCCTGGGTACCATCTCCAGGAGGCTGCCCGCCAATATCCTGACAGAAAAACGGAAACAATTCAGGCGCAGACAGCCCGGATTGCTCATCGATTCGGTTTATGTACTAGGGGTCACCAGAAGTCAGCAGGATTATATCAGCCGGGTACTCAAGCAAAAGAAACGGTTTGTCTCACCTGACGAAGTTCAGCGTTACTATTTCAGGATCATCGGAGAGGGACATGTGAAGATGATCTATCCTGAAATGAGGTATAACCTTCAGACCGGCCTGTATGACCTTCATCTCGACATTACACCTTCCAACCGCTACAGTGTGCTCTTTGGCGGAAATTTTTCCCTGGCCAATACCAGTGAAGCTTTTCTTGAGGTGAGGTATCGCTATTTGTGGAAAAACGCGCTCCAGTTGTCGGCCAACGGATACATCGGCAGGATATACAGTGCAGCCCGCATAAGCGGAAGGATCGGTTTCAATGCCAGGGTGCCCTGGTATCTCCAGCTTGATTACCATTACAACAGTTACAATTTCTTCAGAAGAACCAACTTTTTCTTTGATGATAAAGAACCGGGGTATTTAATTTCCAGGGAGTATTTCGGGCGTATTTCCGGTGGGATTCCCTCCGGTCGGTCCGGCAAGCTGGTGCTGGGAGGAAATTTTGCCATCACAGAGCAGAAATATTTTCAGCAAAATCAGTTCACCCGAAGCGATACTACCGATCAGACCTCTTTTCACTTTATAGCGCCATCGTTGACTTACGAACTCAATTCACTGAACCGGAAGCAGTATCCCAATGCGGGAGTGAGACTTTTCGCCCGAATATCCTATGTCAACGGTATGGAATCATTGATCCCGGGATCGACAGCCATTCGAAAGGAAACGGTGGATCGATCCCGGGAATGGCTGATTTTCAGAATTTTATACGACAATTATTTTGATTCCTGGGGTCCTGTGAAATTCGGGTTTTATGGTGAGGCCGTGGTTTCCGGAATGCCATTATTTCAAAATTATATCTCCAGTTTACTGTACGCCCCGAAATTTCAGCCATTACCGGAATCTCCCACTCTTTTTCAGCCACCATTTTATGCAGACAGTTATGGCGCTGCGGGACTTAAAATAGTGGTCAAAGTATATAAGCAATTAGAATACAGACTTGAAGGATACATTTTTCAACCTTACCGGGAGATCCTCCAGCAATCTGCCGACCATTCGGCTTCTTATGGCCCTCCCTTTTCAGACCGCTCTTTCCTGGCTTCAAGCGCCCTGATCTACCACAGCCCGGTCGGTCCGGTCGGGGTTACCGCAGGCTTTTATGATAAAATGATGGATCAGTTTTCAATCAATTTCAGCCTCGGATATATTCTTTTTAATGAAAAGGCGATGCCATAGTTTATTGATAGCTGATAATTAAATAATTTGTATTTTTGCTACCCTTTAAACGCAAACAACCGGCCCGTGTCGGACTCTAAACAAAACCATTTTAAAACGTACTTCAATCAATAATGGAAACTACAGAAAATACCCCTATGAATCCTGAACAGAAAGAGACCGTTCAGGAGGAGATCCCTGCCGTGGAAGAAATCGCCACGGATAATTTAACAGTATCTGCAGAAACAGGCGCTGAGCCTGACCAAACTGAGGAAGTATCACAACTGTCCGACCCACAGACAGATACAGAAGGAACCGACCTGGCTGAAAATCCTGAAGTTGAGAATCCGGGCGAAGAGACTCAGATCGCAGAGCAGGTTGAGTACCCTCAGGTTGAAGAACCGGAATACATTGCCACCGTATCTGTTCCGGCAGATACCGAACCGGAGGAAGCCCCGCCGGCCGCTTCACTACAGCCGGCCGATGTAGAATCCATTACGCTGGAAGACCTTCCCGAGGAGCATCTTGAAGAGAACCTCGACGAAGCTACGGAAGAGAATGTGGACCATGTGATCGTGGATTCGGATCTCAATTATGATGGACACTCCCGTGAAGAATTGGTCGCCATGCTCGAGGAGGCTGTCAGTGAACCCGATTTCAACGCGGTCAAGAATAAAGTTGCCCTGATCAAAGTTGCCTTTCTGAAAAAGAAAAAGGAGGCTACATTTGAAAAGTATGAAAAGGCAGAGGAGGAAGGAGAAGCGCCCGAGGTGGTACCGGCCGAAATACAGGACGACCTGGAAATCAGATTTAATGAATTATTTACCATATACAGGGCCAATAAGGCGAGGTTTGCCGAAGAGCAGGAAAAGATCAAACAGGAAAACCTGAAGAAAAAGTTCGGGATCCTCGATTCACTTAAAACCCTGATCAATTCGGAGGAGACCCTGAAAAAGACCTATGACGAGTTCAAGGTACTTCAGGAGCAATGGAAAGAGATCGGCATGGTTCCCCGCACCGAGATCAACAACCTCTGGCAGAATTACCATTTCCTTGTGGAAAAGTTCTTCGAAAAGGTGAAACTCAACAAGGAGCTGAAAGACCTTGACCTGAAAAAGAACCTCGAGGCGAAAATCATGCTTTGCGAAAAAACAGAAGAGCTGCTGCTGGAAACCTCGATCATCAAGTCATTTCGTAAACTCCAGAAATACCATGAGGAGTGGAAAGAGATCGGGCCGGTACCGGTGGACAAGAAAGACGAGATATGGGAGCGGTTTAAAAATGCCACTGACAAGATCAATGAAAGGCGCCGGGAGCACTACAGCATTATCGAGGAAGAACAGAACCGGAACCTTGAAACAAAGGTAGCCCTCTGTGAGCAGGCTGAAGTTGTATTAGGCCTGCCCAACGAATCAATCAGAATGTGGCAGGATAACACCAATAAAATCAATGATCTGCTGAAGATCTGGAAAAACATTGGACCAGTCCCCAAAAAGGAGAACAACGAGATATGGAGCCGCTTCAAATCAGCGCTGGATGCATTTTACAGCAATAAAAAGGAATATTTTGACAAGTTAAAGGAGCAGCAGAACCATAATTACAACCTCAAAGTGGAACTCTGCGTGCAGGCAGAAGCCCTCAACACCAGTACCGACTGGAAAAAGACCACTAACGAACTGATTCATCTTCAAAACGAATGGAAAAAAATCGGTCCTGTTCCCAGGAAACATTCAGACAGGTTGTGGAAGCGTTTCCGTGCCGCCTGCGATGCATTTTTTCATGCCAAACAAGCCTATTTCAGTAACATACAGGTGAACGAAGCAGAAAACCTAGGCAAGAAAAACGAGTTGTTGGTCCAGCTTAAAGCCTACCAATTCGGAGACGATAAGAGCCAGAACCTGGAGGTGCTGAAGAACTTCCAGCGCGAATGGACTGAGATCGGGCATGTTCCGATGAAAGAAAAGGACAGGTTGCACCAGGAATTCCGCGCCCTGATCAATGAGCAGATGGACAAGCTGAAAATCACCGATTTTGATATGAGTACCTCCAATTACCAGGCGCGTCTCGACCACATGAAAGGCGATCCCAATGCCCGCCGGGTTATTGGCAAGGAGCGTGAGACACTGGCAACCAGGATCATGCGGATGAAAGAGGAGATCACCCTGTGGGAGAACAACATTGGTTTCTTTGCCAAATCAAAAAGTGCCGATGTGGTTCGCGAGGAGTTCGAAAATAAAATCAACAGGGCCAAGAGTGAACTGAAAGTGCTTGAAGCCAAGATGAAGCTTCTCCGTCAGCAGGGATAACCACCCCCAACAGGCAGAGTATGGGAGGAAATTCTATAGGTAAAATTCTGGTGCTGACCACTTTCGGTGAGTCACACGGAATAGCTACCGGAGGTGTTTTGGATGGGTTTCCTCCCGCTATCCCGATCGATCCGGGTTATATCCAAACGGAGATGGATCGGCGCCGGCCCGGCTTTTCCCCGGGTTCTACTCCCCGCCGCGAAGAAGATTCGGTAGAAATTCTTTCAGGACTGTTCCACGGGCGTTCCACCGGAGCGCCCATTGCATTTCTGATCCGTAACAAGGATACCCGCTCTTCGGATTATGAACCCCTGCGTGACATTTTCCGGCCCTCGCATGCCGATTTTACATGGCAGACGAAATATGGTATACGCGATTACCGCGGTGGTGGCCGTGCTTCGGCCAGGGAAACCGCTGCCCGCGTTGCCGCTGGAGCAATAGTCAAACAATTTCTGATGATTCATGGAATTTCGATCTCCTCACGGATCATCTCCATCGGCCCCCATCACCTCCCGGAAGGCTCAGAGATATACGATGACCCCGTTATCACAACTTTTCTGTCCGAACTGAAGGCAGAGGGAAATACAGCAGGAGGCATCGTTTCCCTCTCGGTCGCCGGTGTTCCGCCGGGTCTCGGCGAACCGGTATTCGACAAACTGGAGGCCGATCTCTCGAAGGCAATGATGAGCATTCCGGCGGTTAAGGGATTTGAGTCGGGAAGCGGATTTGAGGGCACCCGCATGAAAGGATCGGAACAAAACGACCGGTTTATTCTGAAAAACGGGAGGATCATCACCCAGACCAACCATTCCGGCGGTATCCAGGGGGGGATCAGCAACGGGATGGAGATCACCTGCCGCGTCGCCTTCAAACCTGTTTCCACTCTTGCCATGGAGCAACAATCAGTGAATCGCCAGGGGGAAGAGGTATCATACCTGGCAGGCGGACGACACGACGTGTGCGTAATCCCCCGCGCCCTGCCCATTGTAGAAGCTATGGCGGCGATGGTTATAGGAGATCATCTGGTCAGGAACCTGAGTAAGGATCGGCTGCCTCGTTGAGCTGGCAAATGCCGGCACCGGGGCATCGATTTTGGCAGGAAAAGGGTTGCGGATGATTGTGGTCAACAAGACAACGTGTTCCGGATTTGTGAGGCGTAATACCTTCCCGTTTCTCCCTCTTTATCAGAATGATATAATATATCCTGCAGCAATGGCGAATTTACTCAGTCCGTCGGGGCGAACCGACCTGGCAAGGGCAGGAGCACCTAGATTGAGTTCCAACGACTGCCGGTTTGTAATATGGTATTTCAGAATTACATTGACATTGAGGGTCAGCCCCTGTGAACCGGATAATGTTACCCGTTTGCCATCAGGGTCCTCATAAGAGTCATGCAATATATGATATATAGGCAGGAGACTGGTTACCAGGTTTATTTTTCGAGATTGTACGGCAATGTATGACAGGCGCAGCATGGCATCTGCAGCCCTGTGATAGTTCCGGGTGGAAAAATACTTATTTTCCGGATCATCCGGTGCGTAATCATTGGCAAGGAACTGGTTTTTGTTTTGTGTCAGCGGCTGCTGATACCCGGCCATAATGGAAAAGCGCCGCAGAGTGTAACCAAATCCGAGCAGAAGATCCACGGTTCCGAGGCTGGTCTGGTAATTCATTGGCAATGCATTACCATCCAGGGTTTTATTTCCGTCGTTCATGGGAATTTTCACACCGCCGGTCACTGAGAAATGTTCCAGGAAGTTATATCCTGCGCTCAGAAATATATCAGAGAGGCTGTTCACACTGCCCAGTTCACCATCCCGAAAACCATAATTGACCTTTCCTGACAGTGACAAATGAGAACCCAACGAACGTGTATACTCAAGATAAGGTGTGAAAGCCAACACATCATATTGGCTCATCCCGAAAATGATTCCGGTGCTGATCAGGTTCCGGTCACCGTTCACTGAATCCATATCATTACCGGGAACCATGCTGTTGACGGAACAAACACCTGCATCGCTGCAACCCTGTGCTACAATTTTTTCCGTACCGGAAATGATGAAAAGGAGGAATACCGCGGAAAGGATCGACGGTGTTGGTTTTATAAATGGGTTTAATTTATTGATTATTTTACTCATAAATTTGTTTAGATTTAGTCTATATAACGAATAATTATTTTATTAATTGTGCAGTAGCTGATGAAGCACGAATGCAACCTTGGGGAGCTGACCTGTTTGCCCGCGGATGTCGCAGATTTTGGCAATTACATGATCAGATATTGATCGTTAAATATCGACAATCTTTCAGAAACTTTTCAGAGCAGGATTTCCTGAATTTAGGATTAACACTCCACTAACAGTAACATTTTCAATGTGAAAAGACTGTGTTAATATCATAGAGAAAATGTCGTATAATGCCATATAATGAAAATTCTTCCTGGAGAGCATATAAAAAGATGCAGTTCGTGTGTTACCTTTTTGATTTTTTCCGATTAAGGGAAAATTTACGCAGAGTTTCGCGGAGGTAATTTCACGCAGAGTCTCGCAGAGTGTTCACGCAGAGTTTCGCAGAGGTTTTTTATAGA
>CAYLVY010000088.1:0-15747 GCA_964387205.1 uncultured Draconibacterium sp. | reverse complement strand
GCTGAGCTGGGTGCCTTCCCCTACCCACGGCTTGACAATCGTAGGTTACAACGACTCTATCCGTTACGACATCAATGGCGATGGGAAATATACCAATCATCTTGATATCAACGGAGATGGTATTACCGACGCCCGGGACTGGGAATACGGCGCGTTCCGGGTAGCCAACTCGTACGGGAACTGGTGGGAAGATGAAGGGTTCGTTTGGGCGATGTATTCCTCTTTTGCCAAACCTTTTCCCTACGGAGGAATATGGAATAACAGGGTCTACTCGGTTGATCCCGATACTGGTTATACACCTGCCCTGACCGCCAGGGTCCGGGTTTCTTACAACTATCGTAACCTGATCAGGATCATGGTGGGGGTGAGCCAGGATACGAATAATCAATTTCCCCGTTATGTGGAAGATATTCCTTTTATGAATTTTCAGGGAGGGGCTCATTCCATGCAGGGAATTGATGATGATCCTGCCGGGAAAAGCATTGAAGTCGGACTCGACCTTACTGCATTGTTGAATTATGTGGATCCTGGAAAACCGGCCCGCTACTTTATCATCGCAGAAGAGCAGGATCCCGAAAGCAAGGGATCGGGAACCCTTGGTCCGGTCACCTTCTTCCGTCACGGTGCATCGCCATCCACCGCTGGTCATCCGGAAATTTTGCCCATCCGTAATAATGATATCACCACCGTTTCAGCGATCGCTGCCTTCGCGTCGCACGATCTGAAGATCACCACTGCGCAGTTGCCTCCGGTCCCTGCCGGACAGGTTTACCGGGTCAGGCTGGAGGCCGAAGGGGGAACCCCGCCCTATACCTGGTCGGTCGATGAGCCATGGAAATCCGCCCCTTCCGACCTCCCCATGCCGATGATCACGACCCCTTCCATCTTTACCAGTCAGAATTATCTTTTCCATCACGCGGTTGCTCTGCCATTTTCGTTCCCTTTCTACGGAAAGAAATATGACACGGTTTATGTCAATGATTTCGGTTTCATCTGTCTGGAACCTCAGGCACTACCCGAACCATATGTTACCGCCGAAATGAGCATGCTCCGCTCTTTCCCTGTGATCGCACCCGCCTTCATGCTCAATTATGAAGTAAACCTCTTTAACGGCAACGGCATCTGGGTCAATAAAAAGTCCGATTGCACGGAGATCCGCTGGAAGCTCTCCGTGGCGCCCTATTATGCCTCCTCTCATGCTGATTTCGCCCTGATCCTTTACCCTGATGGCAAATTTGCTTTCCGTTATGGAGAGATGAAGTTTCCTTCTTTTCTTTCCCGGATCTATTCCGGGGTTTCCAAAGGCGACGACCGGCGGCACGATATTCAGTTCCATGCCGATGGAGGAGCATTGTCGGACCAGACCGTAGTCTTTTTCCCGGAGGCCCTTCCGGAAGGAGTCAGGATCACAGCGGATGGCTGGCTCGAACTCGACGAGCCGGACCCTTTCAGGAATTATCAGATAACCGTAAAAGTTACCGATGCTCAGCGGCTTGAGTCATCCCGGAACTTTGAGATGGCCGGGGATCTGGCTTTTCAGCTCTCGCTCACGGAGACTTCTCCATCGAACATAATCCCGGGCCGTGAAACCCCGCTGACGCTGCAGATCCGGAACCGTGGT
Source organism: uncultured Draconibacterium sp. (assembly GCA_964387205.1). Taxonomy (GTDB): domain Bacteria; phylum Bacteroidota; class Bacteroidia; order Bacteroidales; family FEN-979; genus CAIVAT01. The sequence continues at coordinate 14,126 of CAYLVY010000088.1, read as the reverse complement.
GCTGTGGAGGCGGGAGCAATAAAATTTACGCTCACTTCGCACGATTCCCGGATTATGATAATGGACAGTATTGAAACCCCGGGGCCCGTCAAACCCGGGGAGAACCTGATCCTCGAAAAAGCGTTCAACCTCATACCCGAAAAGGGGCTGCCCGATGGCTTCCCCGTCATCCTGTTGCTGAGGGGCGAAAGAGGGGACAGCACCTGGAGCCTGACCAGACATTTTGCAGTCTCAGCACCGGTGATTACTTTGCTGCAGCATGAAATACGTGACGGTCATGACCAAATGGCCGGGCCCGGCGAGGTGGTTGACCTTATAATTCCGGTGAAAAACAAGGGGTGGAGTGAAGCTTCCGGCCTTCAACTCGAACTGTTGTCCCATTCCGGAAACCTGTCGGTGCTTTCCGGCCCGGTTTCCCGTATCGAACATTTATTGCCATCTACCTCCGGCTTGTTTTCTTTCCGTCTGAAAGTGTCCCGGGAGGTTATCCCGGGAACTGACGATACCCTGCGGTGCATACTAAGTGACACTTCCGGCGTTATTCTGGAAAAGGATATACCTGTTATCCTCGGGAGAAAGCATGCAGCCGTTGTTTGCCTTTCCGCTTCGCGCAAATCGGCCAGGGCCATGAAAACAGCCCTTGATAGCCTTGGAGCCGGATATGATACCCTCTTTGCCCTCCCCTCCGACCTCCAGCGGTATGAAACGGTTTTTCTGATCCTGGGATCAGCCGGACAGGGCAACCATACCCTGACCATCGATGAAGCGGCCGGTCTCAGCCGTTACCTCGAGTCCGGGGGTAAACTCTACATGGAGAGTTATACTTCGTGGTATTATGTAAATAAAACCCCGTTGCATCCATTTTTCAGATACACTACAAGTAAAGTACCGGTCTGGTATTACCCGCAGGCCAATGGTGTGCCGGGTACCCTGGGCGATGGCCTGGAATTTGATTATTCAGGGGCGATATCCTATGCCATCTTCGACCTTCAACCCGTGGAACCGGCTTTCAATACCTTTATCAATAACGACTCCCTTCCGAAGAGCCTTCAGATAGTTTATGGCGGTGAAGATTACAAAACGATTGCCTCATTGCTTGAATTTGGTTCTTTAACGGGAGTATCGTATACTTCCAATCAGCAGGAGCTGATGCAACGTTACCTCGACTTTTTCGGAGTAAACCTCAAAGGGCCCTATGCTTTGTTCCATGCCGACCGTGACCGGGTTTGCGCCGGAGGTGCCGTCAGTTTCTCAGATGATTCATTTGACAGTATCACCGGGTATAAATGGGAATTTCCGGGAGGGGATCCCATGGTCAGCCATGAAAAAAATCCGGTGGTTACCTATGCCAATCCCGGTGTTTATGATGTGAAACTGACCATTACCAATGGTGAACGTTCCGACAGCCTGATAAAAAAAGGTTATATCATGGCAGAGTCCTGTGCTGCTGTTGCAGAGAGGAGGACGGTTCCCGGCCTGAAAATCTGGCCAAATCCGGCCAGGGATGAGGTTTTTCTTCACGCAGGCTGTTCGGCTGAAATGGCGGTTACCATCCGTATTGCCGACCTGACCGGCAGAATGGTCAAAGTGTTCAGGGAGGTGAAACCCGGGCAGGGTGTTGTTTTCAGGATCAGCCTGAAAGATATCTATCCCGGATTATACCTGATCCGGGTGGAAGGATCGGAAGGATTATTCACCGGAAAACTGATTGTACGGTGACCGGAACATTTCCTGACTTAGCCTTTTATTGACGATTTATTATGAAGAGGATCAGAAAGTTATTATCGGAAATGGGCGCTGAATTCCAACAGGAACTTATCGCGATCAGAAGGCATTTGCATATGCATCCCGAGCTTTCCTGTGAAGAGTTTCAAACGGCCGCCTTTATAAGCGACAAACTCCATGCGTACGGGATTGACCATACAACAGGGGTTGGAGGTACGGGTGTGGTGGGGCTGATCCACGGGCGTGGTCCCGCGGGCGATTGCATTGCATTGCGTGCCGATATGGATGCATTGCCCGTCAGAGAAGAGACTGAGGTGCCATACCGTTCGATCTGTGAAGGAAAGATGCACGCCTGCGGACATGATGTACATATGGCCTGCCTTCTCGGTGCCGCCGGAATGTTGCAGCGTTGCCGGAATGAGTTCTCCGGTACTGTCAAACTGATCTTTCAGCCCAGTGAAGAGCGTTATCCCGGTGGGGCCATTACCATGATCAACGCAGGGGTATTGGAAAATCCTGTTCCGAGGGCCATTATCGCCCAACATGTGATCAATACCCTTGAAGCCGGAAATATCGGTTACCGGCCCGGAGAGTATATGGCCTCCACCGATGAGTTTTTCATTACGGTCAGGGGAAGGGGGGGGCATGCCGCCACCCCGGCACAGGTCATCGATCCCGTTGTGATCGCAAGCCATATTGTACTGGCGCTTCAGCAGATCGTAAGCCGGAATGCCGATCCGGTACTTCCTACTGTGGTTTCGGTTGGCAGGATCTTCGGGGATGGACGGACCAACGTGATCCCGGATGAGGTGAGGATGGAAGGAACGGTAAGGAGTTATGATGAAACCTGGCGCCGGGAGGTTCATCGCAAAATTGAGACGATCGCCACCGGTGTGGCACAGGCCATGGGAGCCGATTGCAGGGTGCAAATCTCCCACGGGTATCCCGCACTGTATAACGATCCTGACCTCACCGGTCAGATCCGGCAACTGGCGACAGAATATCTTGGTGAAAATTTCGTTCATCTCATACCGCGCCGGATGACGGCGGAAGACTTCGCTTATTTTGCCCAACGGGTGCCCTCGGTGATGTTCCGGCTGGGCATCGGGAACCGCGAAAAAGGTATCGGATCAAACCTGCACACCTCTACCTTTGATGTGGACGAATCATCCGTCAGAACAGGGTCGGAACTGCTCGCCTGGTTGGCCGTAAGCCTATTGCAACCGGCTACTTAAAATGAATTTTATGAATGTTTTGTTCAGATATAGCATCCCCTTTTTGATGGTTTTCCTGTTTTCGGTATGGGGGATGCAGACCATTGCACAGGATACCCCGCCGCCTCCGCTACCTGCCCTGCTTCCTTTTCAGCAGGATGCACCAACCGCACAGACCGAGGAACAACTGGCCCTGAAGCTTTATCAGAACCAGGAATATGAAAAAGCGGCCGAAATATACCAGCGGATCTATGAAAAGAAACCAACACTTTATATTTACCAGTATCTGCTTTATTCCCTCGTGGAGATGCAGTCGTTCAGTGAAGCTGAAAAACTGATCAAAAAGGCCCGCAAGGCCGACCCCGAATCGCCGCGATACACCGTTGATCAGGGTTATTTGCTCCTTCGTGCCGGAAACGAGGAAAAAGCAAGGAAGGTTTATGAAGAGGCGTTGGGAAAACTCACCGCGAACCAGCAGCAGATCCATGAACTGGCCAATGCTTTTTCGGTACGGGGAGAAAATGAATTTGCTTTAAGAACTTACCAGGCCGGAAAAAAACTTCTCAACAACAGTTATCCTTTTGGATTCGAGATAGCCTCCGTGTACGAAAGGATGGGCGATTTCCGGAATGCCATGAACACCTACCTTGATCTCCTGGAGACCAACCCAACCTATCTCACAACGGTTCAGGACCGGATACAGATGAACCTGAACTATGATGTGAACAACGAGAAAAATGAGAGTTTCAGGAAAGCATTGCTGTCAAGGGTGCAGCGGGATCCGGATAAGGCTTACTATTCGGAGCTGCTCTGGTGGTATTCGGTTCAGCAGAAAGATTTCGAACTGGCCCTGCTCCAGGCCCGTGCCATCGACCGCCGCCTTCAGGAAAACGGGGACCGGATGATGCAACTCGCCAGCCTTGCCATCTCCAATGAAAAATATGATGTCGCGGTGGAATGTTACCAGTATCTGGTGACCAAAGGGGAAAACTTCCCCCATTACCGGACAGCACGCAGAGAACTTGCCCATACCCGTTATCAGCAATTGATGGCCGTTCCGGTTCCCGGGGCAGAGCAACTAAAAATGCTGGAAAAAGAGATCGGTGCCGAACTGGACTATGCGCCATCGGATCCTGACAACAGCGGGCTGATCAGAGACCTGGCCCATCTGAAGGCCTTTTATTTGCAAAAGGAGGAAGAGGCCGTTGCTTTACTGGAAGGGCTGCTCGAATTGACCGGTGTCTCCCCCGCGGAGCGTGCCAAAACCAAGATCGAGCTGGCCGATATTTATCTGTTTACCGGGGAAGAATGGGAGGCAACCTTGCTTTACCAGCAGGCTTACCAGGATTTCAAAAATGATGTGATCGGCCAGGAGGCAAAGTTCAGAAATGCCAGACTTTCATTTTATATTGGCGAGTTCATGTGGGCCAAAGCCCAGGCCGATGTGCTGAAAGCCGCCACTTCCAAATTCATTTCCAATGATGCTATTGCCCTTTCACTACTGATCGGCGAAAATATCGACCCAGAAGACAGCAACACAGTTGCCCTGAATCTATACGCCAGGGCTGATCTGCTCGATTACCGGAACCAGCGTTCCCTGGCGCTTCAAACCCTCGATTCCATCCCTGCCCTGTTCGGATATCATCCGATACATCAGCATGTAATTTACAAGAAGGCGGAGATCATGAAAAAGCAGGGGGATTATCTTATGGCCGACTCGCTTTATGGCCTGATAGAATCGGAGTTTCCCGATGGTATCCTTGCCGATGAAGCCCTCATGCAACGGGCAAAACTTCAGGAAAACCAATTGGCGGACAAGGATCGGGCCATGGCGCTCTATCAGGAACTGCTGGACAAATATCCCGGCAGCATTTTCGTTCCGGAAGCGCGGCGACAATTCCGTTTCCTGCGCGGCGACAGCGTCACCCCCGGCGCCCTCCTCCCTTAAGTCATCCCATCGTGGTAAGACCCAAAAAACACCTTGGACAGCATTTTCTCCGGGATGAGAATATCGCCCGGAAAATTGCCGGAATGGTTCCTGAAAATACCCGTGTACTGCTGGAAATTGGACCCGGCACCGGCGTGCTGACAAAATATCTGATGGAGAATAATAACCACGATATCTATTGTATGGAAGTAGATCCGGAATCGGTAGCCTATCTGAAATCGCATTATCCCGACTTCAGCCACAGGATCATCGAAGCCGATTTTCTGAGATATGACCTTACCGGCTTTCCACCGGGTAATCCCGCCGCCGGTTTTAATATTATCGGTAACTTTCCTTACAACATTTCCTCCCAGATACTTTTCAGGGTGCTTGAATTCCGTAACCGGATCCCGAATGTGACCGGCATGTTTCAAAAGGAAGTTGCAGAAAGGATTGCCGCACCTCCGGGCAGCAGAACTTATGGGATACTCAGCGTGCTGATGCAGGCCTGGTACGGTATCGAATATCTTTTCACGGTCAATGAAACCGTGTTTTTCCCACCTCCCCGTGTCAAGTCAGCCGTGATCAGGCTTACCCGGAATCAGACAGAGCGGCTTGACTGTGACGAAACCCTGTTTTTCAGGCTCGTCAAAACTGCCTTTAACCAGCGGCGAAAAACCCTGCGCAATGCCCTGAAGTCCATCGACGGATATGACCGGATCAGGGCCCGGCCATTGCTTGGCCAGCGGGCCGAACAACTTACCGTAAATGACTTCATTGACCTTGCCCGGGAAATTGATACTTTTGCATAAATATTTAAGAGGATGAAGAGAGAGCACATCCCCAAAAAAAGCAAAACGTCAGCCCCCCAGCCTCCTCCCGCCAAACTGAAACGTTCAGGGGGCCCCGGGGTAAAATTGCCATCCGACCGGAAAGCAAACCGGATTCTTTACCTGTTCTTCCTGGTGTTTGCCTTTTTCCTCTATGGAAACACCATCCTGAACAAATATGCTATTGATGATTCGCTTGTTGCGGATAATGAGATTGTTACCAAAGGTCTGAAAGCATTGCCTGAGATTTTCTCCACCCGCTATATCAGTGAACAGGGCAATATCGGATCCACCGCTGCCGACTACCGCCCGGTAGTCAAGGCAACTTTCGCCCTGGAATACCAGCTGTGGGGCCAGAAACCCGGGAGGAGCCATGCGGTCAACGTATTGATATACTGGTGTATATCCATATTACTTTTTTCTGTTCTCAAGAGGATGCTCTCCAATTATAATATCCTGTTTCCCTTCCTTGTTACCTTGCTTTTTATGGCCCATCCGGTCCATACCGAAGTGGTGGCCAGCCTCAAGAACAGGGATGAACTGATCGCATTCCTCTGCGGGCTGGGGGCCCTTTCACTGATTTTTTCCTATGTGCAGAAAAGACGCTGGTATTATCTCATAATGGCTTTACCGGTATTCATCATCGGATACCTCAGTAAATCATCGGTACTGCCGTTTGTCCTGCTGATCCCTCTGGTCATATGGTTTTTTGCACCGACGCGGGTAAAGACCATTCTCGGGGTTGCCGGGGTGTTGATCCTGCTGGTTGCAGTGTCGCAGTTTTTACCAAACCTGTTTTTGCCGGATAAGCAGAGGACCAATCTATTTATTGAAAATCCTCTTTTCCTGGAGAAAAATTTCTGGATACGACTGGGAACCGGGCTGGTCTCACTGCTCTTTTATGTGAAGATACTTTTTTACCCTCATCCTTTGCTCTATTACTACGGGTACGACATGATCCCGGTAACCAACCTTGCCAATATATGGGCAGTAATATCGCTGTTGCTGCACGCCGGACTTCTGCTCTTTGCGCTGCGCGGGATCAGGGAACGAAAACTCCTTTCATTTGCCATTCTCTGGTACCTTGTTGCCATTGCCATGTATTCCAATGTTCTTTTCCCCGTCGTGGGAATTGTCGGAGAACGGTTCGTGTTTTCCGCATCGCTGGGCTTCATCATTATCCTGGTATGGTTCATCTTCCGGATCTTCAAAACCGATCCGCTGCACCTTACCATCGAGATGGATACACGACTGAAGATACTGACCCTCATCCTGCTGCTCCTGGTGCCTTACACGGCACTCACCATATCCAGAAACCGGCAATGGAGAAACCTGTTCGACCTCTATCGCTCCGATATACGTCATCTCGGTAACTCAGCCAAAGCCAATATCGATTACGCCGGTTACCTGATGAATTCGGTGTACACCGACGAGAACTTTTTGCGCCACGGATCGGTCAACCAGTTTAAACTCGACCGGATTGTCACCCATTTCCGCAAGGGCCTTGAACTGTACCCGGATAATTATAAAACCCTTAACGACCTTGGTACGGTCTATCTTTTTATCGCCAAAGATTTTGATTCAGCCGTCTATTTTCTGAATAAAGCGATAAGTCTTGATTCCACGCTGCAGCCTGCCTGGGTCAACCTGGGCATGGCCTATAAGGAGAACAAAGACTACGGGAAAGCCATTTCCTGCTATCAGAAGGTATTGCAAATAAATCCAAACCAGGTCAAGGCGGTATTCGCCATGGCCGATCTCTACAACGAAATGGGTGATTTTAACCGCGCCGTTGCCATGAATGAAGAGTTGGCCCGCCAATATCCCGGACTGGAGATGCCGTATGTGAATATCGGCAATTACCATATGCTCCGCAGGGATACGGTCACCGCAGTCCAATTCTGGGAAAAGGCCGTTTCCATTCGTCCCACCTTCGAACTTTGTGTTCAGCTCAACAGCCTCTATCTAATGAAGGGCGACAGGCAAAAAGCAGATTTCTATTACGATCTGGGGATCCAATTGAGGAAGCAGTAACCATGGCCCCTTTTACTCCTGTGGTTCTGACCGATTTGCTTGATCGTGCGGCGGTTAACTGGCCGAACAACGGCGTAGGGTTTGTAACACCTCACCACCCATGCCGGTTTTATACTTTCGCTGAGCTGAAACATCGTTCATTGTCCATACTTGCGGGGTTGCAGGATAAAGGACTGAGTTCCGGTGAGCGCATCATGGTTGCCCTTGACAGCGCTGAAGAAATTATACCTGTGTTATGGGCATGCATTTACGGAGGGATGATACCCGCGCTGCTGCCGCCTCCGCTCTCCTTTACCAGCCTGAACCCGTCGGCTGAAAAGGCATCCCGGGTTTATGAAATTTTGCGTGGCCCGCATGTCATTATTTCGCATCATCATGTGGCCTCCTGGCGTCAAAGCCGGGTTAACCCGCACCACCTGCTCGATGTCCGCGGTCTTGCAGGTGATCCGTCCGGGGCGGTTCCCGACCCCGGTAACCGGCAAGACCTGGCCATGATCCAGTTTTCATCGGGCAGCACCGGTGAACCCAAAGGTGTGATGCTTACGCATGAGAATATACTGATCAACATCGCTGCCATTGTTCGTAGTATCAGCCTTACCAGCCGCGACAGGGCCGTGAACTGGATGCCGCTTTATCATGATATGGGGCTGATTGGCTTTCATTTTACCCCCGTCCTGGCCGGAGTGACGCAGTATTTCCTTAACCCTGCCGATTTTGTGAAGAATCCCTTCCTTTGGTTAGATACCATGAGTGATCACGGCAGCACGATCACCGCCTGTCCCAATTTCGGCCAGACACTGGTCAACAGAAGACTGGCGCGACGTTCCGGTAAAACCTGGGATCTTTCTCCATTGAGGATCGTTTTTAATGGGGCAGAACCTATCTCAGCCTCCACGATGCGTACATTTATCAAGGGTCTTGAACCTTACAGATTTCGTCCGGAGGCCATGTATCCGGCCTACGGGCTGGCTGAAGCCACCCTTGCCGTTTCCCTTCCCGATCCCGATCTGCCTCCCCTTTGCAGGTCGTTTGACCGAAACGACCTGACAAAGAAGGGAATTGCCTCTCCTTTAGACGCTGACACCCCCGGGGCCATCGAACTGGTTGGGGTAGGTACGCCGGTCGATGGTTGCGAAGTGACCGTTACCGACAACAAGGGTAAGCCTGTGGCGGAAGGGATTGTCGGAAATATCCTGGTCAGCGGCCGGCAGGTATCATCCGGCTACTATGCCAATCCTGTTGCCACACGGCAGGTTTTAGCCGGTAAATGGCTTCGGACCGGAGACCTTGGCTTTTTTCTCGATGGAGAGATATTTATTACCGGCCGTTCCAAAGATGTGATCTTCATTAATGGCATGAATTTCTACGCCCATGATATTGAACATGTCGCCATGCAAATGGAGGGAATGGAGGATGGAAAAGTGGTGGTTTCCGGGATATTTGACGACAAAGAAGGACGCGACCGCCTGCTCGTCTTCCTGACAGGGGCTGAAGGGGACGATGGCGAAACCCGATGTCAGCAACTGAAACTTCATCTTATCAGTCAGATAGGGATAAGCCCCGACTTTTTTGTTCCCATACGATCAGCCGATATCGAACGCACCAGCAGCGGGAAAATACGAAGGTATAAACTTGGAGAACGTTACAGGAATGGAGAGTTTACAAGGGTCTTGATGCTCTGACCCTATTTGTGGCATGAAAGTTGTCAACTTAGAATCGTTTTAAATAAAAGTTGTTTCCAATATGCTACACCGAATAACTTCCTTACTGTCCTTCCTGTTGTCGCTGTCCCTGTCCGGTCAGCTTGCGGCGCAATCAGGTATCATCAAAGGCCGAGTTTTCAATGTGAAAAATAATGAACCTCTCCCCTTTGTCAACATCATCATCGATGGCAGGCCAACCCAGGGAGCTACCTCGGATGTGGACGGACTATACGAGATCCGTAATGTCGAACCGGGTTATGTCCGGCTGGTAGCCACATCCGTAGGCTTTAAAAAACTGGTATCTGACGATTTTCTGGTCACCAATGCCAAAGTGGCAGACAAGGACCTGGGTATGCATGAGCTGATCGTGACCTTGTCACAGGTGGAAATCCGGCCCAATACGGTTGAGCGTAACGATGAAGTTCCGGTATCGCTGCAGAAGTTATCAATTCAGGAAATTGAGCGGAGCCCCGGCTCGAACCGGGATATATCCAAAGTTATTCAATCGCTTCCCGGAGTGGCCTCTTCCCCATCTTTCCGCAACGATGTGATCGTCAGGGGTGGCGGGCCAGGAGAGAACCGCTTTTACCTTGACGGGGTCGAAATTCCTTACATCAACCACTTCTCGACCCAGGGAGCATCCGGTGGGCCGGTGGGAATAATCAATGTCGATTTTATCCGGGAAGTACAACTCTATACCAGCGCTTTTCCTTCGAGCCGTGGCAATGCCCTCAGCTCGGTCATGGACCTGCGCCAGGTGGAGGGGAACAAAGAGAAATTCGGCGGGAGGATCTCCTTGGGATCAAGCGACTTCGCCCTCACGGTAAACGGCCCTGTCACCGATAATTCCACCCTCATTTTTTCCCTGCGGCGTTCCTACCTTCAACTCCTTTTCAGCGCTCTCAGATTGCCTTTTTTACCAACCTACAACGATTATCAGTTAAAATACAAGATCGATTTCGACAAACGTAACCAGCTCTCCGTCATCTCCATCGGGGCCCTCGACAACAATAAACTGAACACCGGAATTTCAAATCCCGATGCTTTTCAGAGGTATGTGCTGGATTATCTTCCTGTGAACGATCAGTGGAGCTACGTGTTCGGGCTGGTTTACCGCCATTTCCGTTCCAAAGGGTATGACACCTTTGTCCTGAGCCGTGGGATGCTTAACAACGACCAGATCAAATACCGCAGCAATGCAGAGGTTGATGACAGCCTGCTGCTGAAATACCGTTCGCAGGAGATCGAAAACAAGTTCCGGTATGAAGGGCTTACAGACCTGCTGAAATGGAAGATTTCTTACGGTGCAGGTGTGGAATATGCATCCTATACCAATGCCACCTTTCAGAAGCTCTTCACTGGTAATTCGCTGCAAACCCTCGATTATAACTCCGACCTGAACCTCTGGAAATGGAGCCTGTTCGGTCAGGTAAACCGGGCTTTCTTCAACGACCGCCTGAACTTCAACCTTGGCCTTCGCATGGATGCCAACAGCTATGCTGAACGAATGACCAATATGCTGGAGCAGTTCTCCCCCCGTTTTTCAGCCTCCTATGGGGTGGTTCCCGATAAAGTGTTTCTGAATTTCAACATCGGACGTTACTATCAGTTGCCTCCCTATACCGCACTGGGATACCGGAACAACGCCGGGACCCTGGTCAACGATTCGCTCGGGATTAAATACATCTCCTCCGATCATATCGTGGCCGGCGCTGAATGGATCCCGAAACAGAATGCACGGATCACCCTGGAAGGATTTTATAAGTATTACAGAAATTACCCTTTCTCGGTGCGTGATTCGGTATCGCTGGCCAGTAAAGGCACCGACTTCGGATCGGTGGGGGATGAGCCGCTGTTGCCGGTTTCCAAAGGCAGGGCTTACGGCTTTGAGGTATTACTCCGGAATGCCGACTTCTTCAAATTCAACGTGATCATGACATACACCTTCGTACGCAGTGAGTTCACCGACTACAAGGGAAGCTACGTTCCTTCGGCATGGGATAACCGCCATCTGATCAATGTTACGATAGGAAGGAAATTCAAAGGGAACTGGGAGGTTGGGGCCAAATGGCGCTTTGCAGGAGGACAGCCCTTTACCCCCTATGATCTTGACAAATCAAGCCTGGTTACGGCCTGGGATGCCCAGCGCAGGGGATACCTCGATTATGCCCGTTTTAACACCGAAAGGCTGGGATCGTTCAACCAGTTCGATATCCGGGTTGATAAGGGTTTTTACTTCAACAAATGGTCGCTGATGCTCTATCTCGATATTCAGAACCTTTTCAATTTCAAATCGGAACAACAGGATCTGCTGCTGAATACCCAGGAAGACGGTTCGGTGATTACCTACAAAGACCCGCAGGGAAATGAGCGATATCGGCTCAGGAGTATCGGCAATTCTGCCGGTACGGTGCTGCCTGCGATCGGGGTTATGGTCGAGTTTTAGGACCGTTTCTCTGTCCCCGCTGGCGGTTCTTCAACTCTGCCGCGAGTTTCTGATAAGTTTTGAACTGGTCAGGGGTCAGCACGGTTTTGAACTCTGCTTCCCTCTCCTTGTTGACCGCATCCGCCTTTTTTGGATCTGCACCTGCTCCGTTTTTACGCATTTCATCCATCTTTTTGGCATATTTCAGGTTGATGGCTGAGACTTTCTTTTCCTGATCGGCCGTAAGTTTCAACTCCTGTTTCATCATCCCCGTTATTCGTTTTGCACGATCATCGGGAGTGCCGCCGCCCCTTCCTTCTCCCCGGCCCGGTTGGGCCGTGAGGCTCAGGGTGATCATGCTCAGGATGAGCATCAGTATGGTTGTCAGGTTGCGAAAGTGAGTCTTTTTGGTTTTCATTTTCATGATTCGGAATGTTGGTTGAAAATGAACGGCTTCACGGATTAAATATTGCCGGAAGTGGCCCGATGTGACCTTTTAAAAAGATACTACGATAATGCAAATAGTTGAAAAACAACATAGAGAAGGTCGAAAAACTACGGGTGCGCCAAAGGGTGCGCAATCCGGATGCCATGATCCGATGTCGGGCAAAAATCCGTTGTTTTTCTTTGTATACCAGTTGATTGATCGTTTCCGGATCCATAGACGGGTGGCGTATGGTCGATTCGAAGTAATCATACCTTTCCCAATCTTCCGGGAACGAAGGAAAGAGCAACCGTTGGCTCCCTTTGATTTTTTCGAAAAGCGCCGTACCCGGCAGGGGTGTCAGGATGGAGGTCTGGAAGGAATCGGCGCCGCATTTCAGGGCAAAGTTACCCCGTTGACGGATCGATTCCGGGGTATCGGAATCCCAACCGAAGATCAATCCTGCGATGACCCCGATGCCATGTCGCTGGATCCTTCGGATGATATTCGGGTATTCGCCTCCCCCTTTTTTCAGGTTGAGTTTTTTGTTTGCTTCGGCCAGTTGCTCGGGTGTCTCAGCTTCGATCCCCAGAAAGATCATCCGGCAACCACTCCGGTAAGCCAGCTCCAGCAACTCAGGATCGTCGGCGAAGTTGATGGAAGATTGCGATAACCAGTATTTTTTTATCCCCCGCCTGATGATCCCTTCAAACAGTTGCCCTGCCCGCTCTTTCGACTCGCGCGATTGCCCGATGATATTGTCATCGATGAAAAAGACATATTTCTGGGGCACGGCTTCGAGTTCATCCAGCACCTCTTCCACCGGCCTGAAGCGGTAAAGCCGACCGTTAAAGGCCGATACGCTGCAAAAGGAGCAGTTCATCGGGCATCCGCGGGTAGTCTGAATGCCTGCACTGATGTATCCCGGATGAAACAGTTCGCGCCGGGGCATCGGTTGATGGATCTCTTTCGTAACCGGAGAATGATAGATTTTTTTCAGACAGCCGGCTTCAAAATCGGCAATAACCTTTCCCCAGACGGGTTCGGCTTCACCGGTCACCACACTGTCCACGAATCGTGCGCACTCATCCGGTACCATAGAGGCATGGATACCTCCCATCACCGTCGGGATCCCTTTCTCCCGGTAAATGGTGGCAATTTCATACGCCCTGGGCGCCGTGCTCGAAAAGGCGGTCAGTCCCACCAGATCGGCATCGTAGAAACGGAACGGCCTGAAATTCTCGTCGATGATCCTGATCTTCCAGTCGGAAGGGGTCAACGCTGCCACGATCCCTAACCCCAGCGGTTGATTCCGGGTATAGCGGTTGATCAGAAATCCCGGCCTTAGCTGGCTGGCAGGATTGACCAGTATGAGGGTTTTTCTTTTCATGCCTTCCTCATGAGCCAGTTGGTGGGTTTCTTTATATGGCCGAAAGCCATGCTCCGGTAATTCCAGTTGCTCATGTACGACCAGTATGCCGTGATGAAACTGCCCGTGCGCCACCAGCTTTTCAACATTCTTCTCTTCAGGAAGGAGGGTTCATAGATTTTTTCGAAAGAGCGAAAGATATATTGCTGCATCTCCGTCCGCTCCATGGTGGCAGGATGGAATACCAGCGATTCATATCCGTAAAATTGCCAGTCGTGCGGAAAATTATTCAGGGCCAGCCGGCCTTCTCTTTTCATCCGTTCAAACAGCCCGGTACCGGGCAGCGGGGTGAGCAGGGTTGACTGAATGGAATCGGCATGACAGCGGCGGGTAAAGTCCACCCGGTGGGCGATCCGCTCCCGGGTGTCGTTCTCCCATCCGAAAATAAAACCGGCGATCACGGCGATACCGTATT
>CAYLVY010000087.1:0-16120 GCA_964387205.1 uncultured Draconibacterium sp. | reverse complement strand
TCTGGCGCATGGCGGATATAAATCCCTGTACAAAACCGTGTTAAATTATACCGCCGATAAAGTATGCGAGATCGTGGAAAACAGCGAGCTCAGGGGCCGTGGAGGCGGTGGCTTCCTGACAGGGCGAAAATGGAGAATTGCCCTGGATACCGGCAGCGATCACAAATACATCATATGCAACGTGGATGAAAGCGATCCCGGTGCTTTCATGAACCGAGCCATTATTGAAGGCGATCCTCATCGTGTCATTGAAGGCATCGCCATTGCAGCCTATGCCGTAGGGGCCCAAAATGCTTTCGTCCATGTCCGGTCCGACTATTCCCGTTCCCTGGAGGTCTTTGATCTTGCCATCCGGGAAGCCAAGGAGTGTGGTTTCCTGGGCGAAAATATCTTTGGAAGCGGTTTTGCACTCAACATCCATATGCGCCGCGGATCAGGAGCGTACGTCTGCGGAGAGGAGACTGCATTGATAGCCAGCCTGGAAGGTAAAAGAGGCATCCCACGCACCAAGCCTCCTTATCCTGCCGAAATTGGCTTGGCAGGTCATCCAACCGTGGTCAACAATATTGAAACCCTCGCCAATATTCCCGCTATTCTTGAAAATGGCCCGGCCTGGTTCAAAACCATCGGTACCCGCGAAAGTAAAGGAACTAAAATATTCAGTGTTACCGGAAAATCGGTCCATACTGGATTCATTGAAGTCCCGATGGGCATTTCCCTGTCAAGAATTGTAGAGGATATCGCAGGCGGTGTGCGCAACAATAAGAAGTTGAAGGCCATCCAACTCGGTGGTCCGTCAGGCGTCTGTATCCCGGTGGAGCAACTGGAGACCCGGATCGGTTTCGAATCTCTGTCCGAAGCGGGAGCCTCCCTTGGACTGGGAGGTCTGGTCGTACTGGACGAAGATACTTGTATGGTGCACCTCTCCAAATTTTTCATGGAATTTCTCGAGAAAGAGAGCTGCGGAAAGTGTATCCCGTGCCGCGAAGGAACACGCCGGATGCTGCAGATTCTGGAAGAGGTGACCCGCCGGCCCCGGGAGGAGAGTTCACATGAAACCCTGGAACGGTTCAAAGGGGTTATGGAACTGGAAAGCCTTGCCGAAGTGATCAGGGATACCTCCCTTTGTGGTCTGGGACAAAATGCCCCAAACCCGGTTCTTTCCTCCCTGCGATGGTTCAGGGAAGAGTATGAAGAGCATATCTTCGACCGGAAATGCCGGGCCGGCAGATGCCACGATCTCCGCACATTCGTCATTGATGCGGATATATGCAACGGCTGCAACATCTGCTTCCGCAAATGTCCGGAAACCGCTATCATCGGTACGATCAAGCAACCTCATTTCATTATCGAGGCCAAGTGTACCGGCTGCGGCATCTGCTTCGATGTATGTAAATTCAATGCAATATATTTTAAATAATATTAACCGGTCATGCAATTCAGTATTGAGGTAAATGGTCAGCAGGTGACTGCCAGGAGGGGTGAAACCATAAAAAATGTCCTCGACAGAATAGGGATCCATGTCCCGACCCTTTGTTATCTGGATGGATTTACACCTACCGGAGGTTGCCGCATGTGTGTCGTCGAAGTGGAAGGTATCCCGGGTCTGGTTCCTTCCTGTTCGCACCTGGTTTCAGAATGGATGAAGATCCAGACAAATTCAGCAAAAGTTCTCAAGTCCAGGAAGATTCTGGTAGAATTGTTGCTGACCAACCACCCCGATGATTGTCTCTATTGTGAAAGAAGTGGTGATTGCGGCCTTCAGGATCTTGCCGCCGAAATGAACATCAGGGAACGCAAATATTTCAGAAAGAAAGAGGTACAACAAATCGACAAAAGTTGCACCTCCATCACCAGGGACCCCGCCAAATGCGTCATGTGCAACCGATGTATCCGGGTATGCGACGAGGTGATCGGGGTTGGTGCGATAGATATTGTGGGCCGGGGAAGCAGCGGCAGGATAGGCACTATGTTCAACAAAGGACTGAACACCAAAACCTGTGTAAAATGCGGGCAATGCATCATGGTTTGTCCTACCGCGGCCCTTACCGAAAGAACCGCAGTCCAGCAGGTGATCGATGCACTTCATAACCCTGAGACTTTTCCGGTTATACAGTTCTCCCCAACTGTGCCCGCTACCATTGCCGAAATGTTCAACCTTAAATCCAGCAAAGATCTGTTGAATTTGCTCCGTGCGGCATTGAAAGCGATGGGATTCCGGCAGGTATTCGACATTTCGATGGCGGCTGATGTGGCCATCATGGAAGAGGCCACGGAGCTGCTGCAACGGCTTAACGACGGCGGCCCCCTGCCTATGTTTACCGCCTGCTGTCCTTCATGGGTAAAATATGTGGAGGAGTGCAAACCACCATTGCTTCCATATCTGTCAAGGGTCCGCTCCCCTCAGCAAATCATGGGACGGCTGATCAAGAGCTATATTACTACCTCGGCGGGGCAAAAACCGGAAAGCGTCTTTGTCGTATCCGTCATGCCATGTACCTCGGCAAAACACGAAGCCTCACTTGACCTGATGAAAGACGGTGCCACGCGGCATGTGGATGCTGTGATCACAACACGGGAACTTGCCCGGATCATCCGCAGCATGGGAATCGATTTCAGCGGCCTCGAACCGGAGCCCAGCGATACCGCCTTCGGCATGAGAAGTTCAGCGGGCAACCTGTTCGGGATCTCTGGCGGACATCTGGAGGGATTGCTCCGCACCGCCCAGCACCTGGCCACCGGATCTGACACCAACGCCCTGAAAATAAGTGACCTTCGGGGACTAAAACCCAAAAAAGAGAGCAGGGTCAAACTTGGAAAACATACTGTTCAGGCCGTTGCCCTGAATGGACTTGCCTCCGCACGCCCGGTCATCGATGAGATCGCATCCGGCAAAACCGACTACCACCTGGTGGAGGTCATGACTTGTCCTTACGGCTGTATCAACGGCGGAGGCCAGAAAATGCATGCCGATGAAAAGAACCTCAAAGCGCGGATGAAAGCCTTATATGACGTGGATGAAGAGGAGATGATCAAGGTGGCACACCGCAATCCCATCGTCAATGACCTTTATGAAAAATTCCTGGCAAAACCCGGTTCTGCGATGAACAACGAACTGCTTC
Source organism: uncultured Draconibacterium sp. (assembly GCA_964387205.1). Taxonomy (GTDB): domain Bacteria; phylum Bacteroidota; class Bacteroidia; order Bacteroidales; family FEN-979; genus CAIVAT01. Next base: position 12,998 of record CAYLVY010000087.1, on the reverse strand, counting down.
ATACAAGCAGGGAGCCCAATAACGATTCCCAATGAGCCACAGTTATCACCGACAACTCGTTTTTACGATCAAGGACCGGTGCCGGGTTTGTTTTACCTGTGTCCGTGAGTGCCCCGTCAAAGCCATCAAGATCATCAATGGGCAGGCGGAGGTGCTTAACGACCGATGTATCGGATGCGGCAACTGTGTGAAAGTATGCAGTCAGGGTGCAAAAGTAGCCCTGCGCTCCCTCGATGCCGTGTACCAGATGCTGGACTCCGGATGCCGCCTTGCAGCCTGCATTGCCCCCAGTTTTCCTGCTGAATTTCAGGAGATCGGAGATCACCGGATCCTGGTTGGCATGTTGCGGAAACTTGGTTTTCAATATGTCACAGAAGTTTCTTTTGGTGCCGATATTGTGGCAAAAGAGTACACGAAACTATTCACTTCCGGGGATACCGGCGGGGTGATCTCATCCGATTGCCCGGCGATTGTCTATTTCATCCGTCATTATCACCCCGAGACCGTTCCCATGTTGGCGCCGATCGCATCGCCTATGGTAGCCATGTCGAGGGTGATGAAGAAAAAGTACGGGGAAGATATGAAAGTAGTCTTTATCGGCCCCTGTTTTGCAAAGAAAGCAGAAACGACCGAGCTCGACGAAGTCATTACTTTTATGGAGCTCCGGGAAATGCTGGAAAAGTCCGGCATCAGGCCGGAGGATACCGAACCTTCGGATTTTGATCCTCCTCACGGAGGGAAAGGATCGATATTTCCTATCAGCCGTGGGCTTTTTTACACCGCAAACAACCCGCAAACTATTCCCGAAGAAAAGGTCATTATTGCCGAAGGTCAGGCCAATTACAAGGAGGCGATCACGGAATTCGAAGAAGGGCTGATCAGTGACAAATACCTGATGCTGCTGTGTTGCGAAGGGTGCATCATGGGGCCGGGGACTTCGCCGGGCGGAAAACGTTTTGCCAGAAGCGGCGCTGTCAGCCGGTATGTTTCCGAAAAACTGGCCGGGTTGGACAACGCGCAATGGCAGGCTGATGTGGAGGAGTGCAGCCACCTGGACCTCAGTCAGACCTTTGAGCCGGCTGACCGGCGAATTCCACCTCCCGGCAACGAGGATATTCTGGCGGCGCTCCATTCAATGGGCAAATTTACCGTCAAAGATCATTTAAACTGTGGCGCCTGCGGTTATGATACCTGTATCGACCACGCCAGCGCCATTGTCAAAGGGCTGGCCGAAACAGAGATGTGCCTGCCCTTTACCATTGAAAAACTGCACGACTCGATCAACAACCTCAATGTTTCCAACGAAAAACTGGCCAAAGCCCGTGCTGCACTGCAACAGTCGGAAAAACTGGCCCATATGGGACAATTATCGGCAGGAATCGCCCATGAGCTCAACAATCCACTGGGGGTAATCACGATGTATAGTTCCATTCTCATGGATGAAGCCCCGGAAGATGATCCGGTAAGGGAAGACCTTAAACTGATCGTGGAACAGGCCGACCGTTGCAAAAAAATTGTGAGCGGACTGTTAAACTTCGCACGGAAAAACCAGGTGAACCTCACGGAGACCAACGTGGTGAAATTCATGGAACACAGTCTTAATTCGGTGGTCAAACCTGAGAACATCAACTGTACATTTACTTCATCCATTGATGATCCGATAGGTTTTCTCGATATCGACCAGATGATGCAGGTAATTACCAACCTTGAAAAAAACGCCATTGAAGCCATGCCTCAGGGCGGGACCCTGATGGTAGGCGTGGAGGGAGACGAAAGTGAGATCACTTTTATTGTCAGGGATACCGGTACCGGTATTGCCAAAGAAAACATGGACAAACTCTTTACACCGTTTTTTACGACCAAGGAGATGGGCAAAGGTACCGGCCTTGGCCTGGCTTTGATTTATGGAATCGTTAAAATGCATAAGGGGAAAATTCATGTCGATTCCAATGCCGATCCGGACGAAGGTCCTACTGGGACCACCTTCCGGATCACCATCCCGAGAGGGGCAAGATAGTAAACCAAATTCAACGAAACAATCTTTTCAAAATACACAGAAATGAATATTAAATTTGACCCCGGAAGGTACACGATCCTGTTGGTGGATGATGACCAGGACTACCTGTTCCTGCTGCAAAGCCGTGTAGAGCAGTTTGGTTTCAAAACCGTGACGGCTGAGGGGCAGAAGGAAGCGGAGGAGTTGCTGGAGAAATTTCGTCCTGATCTGGCCATCCTGGACCTGATGATGGAAAATGAGGACAGTGGTTTTATCCTGTGTTTCAAAATGAAGAAGAAGTATCCTGATGTGCCGATCATTATCGCGACCGGTGTTGCAGCTGAAACCGGGATTACCTTTGACATCCATGATGAGAACAACCGGAAATGGATCAAAGCTGACCGATTTTTGGATAAGGGGATCAGGTCGGACCTGCTCCGTGAAGAGATCATAAAATTACTGACCAAACCCACATGACGGCAAGTCCGGATTGTATCAGATAACAAAAACCATGGCGACATTAAAGATTCTGGTGGTTGATGATGAACCCGGTATCAGGGGCGGAATTACCCGGATATTGAGGAATTTCAGGGTAGATTATCCATTCATGGATGAAGCTTTTGATTTTCAGGTACTGGAAGCAGCAACCGGAGAGGCTGGTATCGAAATTATTGAAACGGATCAGCCCGATATCATTCTGCTCGACAACAAACTTCCCGGTATTCAGGGGGTAGAGGTACTGGAGTACATCAAACAGAAAAAGAAAAACATCATCGTGGTGATGATCACCTCGTATGCATCGTTGGAACTGGCGGTCAAAGCCACCACCGACGGGGCTTATGATTTCATCCCCAAACCCTTTACTCCTCAGGAACTGAAGTCCTCGATCGAAAATATCACCAAAAGGGTATTTCTGAAGAAGATGACGCATACCCTTCAGGATACCGGCAAGCAGATCCGCTTCACTTTTCTTTCGGTGCTGTCGCACGAATTGAAAGCTCCCCTGAACGCGATCGAGGGTTACCTCAAACTGATCCGTGAAAGGCAAAACGGCAATAAACTGGAAGATTACGATGTCATGATCGACCGGTCGCTGGAACGGATCAAGGGGATGAGAAGCCTCATTCTGGACCTTCTGGATCTTACGAGGGTCGAGTCGGGAAAAGCCAAGAGGAATATCGGGGAAGTCCAGCTTGATCAGGTAGCACGGACCGCGATGGATACAATGAGGCCTTACGCGATCCAGCGCGATGTCACCATGCATCTTGCCTCACCTCCCGACCTGACCGTGATGGCGGATGCCGAAGAGTTGGAGATCATTTTTAACAATCTTATTTCCAATGCTATAAAATACAACAAAGACGGAGGAAAAGTTGAATGTACACTGGCTGAAGAGGAGGGTTGTATTAAAATATCGGTCACCGATACCGGCATCGGTCTCAGCGAATCTGAACTGGAGCGGATCTTCGATGATTTTGTGAGGATTAAAAATGAAAAAACCAAAAATATAACCGGCAGTGGCCTCGGGCTTTCAATTGTTAAGAAACTGACTGACAATTACAAAGGCAGTATCGATGTCGAGAGCACTCCGGATCAGGGTAGCACATTCATTGTCAGACTTCCAAAAGATAAACCATGTTCGTAAAAAATCTGCCGCATAAAACAGTTGAGCGTCTGAGCCAGTATCGTCGTACTCTTTTACTGACACTCTCCAAAGAAAAAACCCATGTCTTCTCCCACGAGATCGCCCAGATGCTGCATATCACACCGGTCCAGGTGCGCCGGGACCTGATGCTGATCGGCTATTCCGGCAACCTTCGAAAGGGTTATGACATCAAAGAACTGATTGAATTGATCGGAAGGATCATCGATTCAGACAAAGGTCAGCGGGTAGCCGTGATCGGATTGGGAAACCTTGGGAAAGCCATGATCTCCTATTTCAAGGGGAAACGGACCAAGCTTTCGATCATTGCTGCCTTCGATGTCAACCCGGAAAAGATCAACCGTGTATATGACGGTGTTGCCTGTTATCATATCAGCCAGTTGGCGGACATTATCCGTCAACACAATATCTCGATAGGCATTATTGCCGTTCCGGCGGAAGAAGCCCCGGAAATTGCTGAAATACTGATACTTGCAGGAGTAAAAGGCATCCTGAACTTTACACCGAAGCCATTGAATGTACCGCCTTATGTTTACCTGGAGGAATACGATATGATCACTTCCCTGGAAAAGGTGGCATTCTTCGCGAAAAAAAATGATGAACGGTTTAAGTAAACAACTACGTGAAAATATTCCATGATTTTGACCAGGCCGGAGATATCCGTAATGCCGTGGTAACCACCGGTTCATTCGACGGGGTACATATAGGCCACAAGGTCATCCTGCAGCGGCTCAGGAAAATTGCATCGGAAATCGGAGGCGAAACGGTGCTGATCACCTTTCACCCCCACCCCCGTAAAGTGCTTTATCCTGAAACCGCAGGCAAGGATCTCTTCCTGATCAATTCCCAGAGAGAAAAAATTCAATTGCTCCAAAAAGCAGGACTGGACAACCTGATCATCGTGAACTTTACCCTGGAATTTTCCAGGACCAGTTCCATCGACTTTGTCAAAAATATTCTTCTAAGCAAACTGCATGCCCGGAAAATCGTCATAGGCTTCAACCACCATTTCGGCCATAACCGCGAAGGTGATTATGACGCCCTCAGGTTACTGGGATCTGCCAACGGATTTGAAGTGGAAGAGATCGCGGAGCAGGACATTCAGAATGAGACGGTGAGTTCGACCAAGATACGTAAAGCCCTGTTGGATGGCAACATCCAGAAAGCCAATGCATATCTCGATCACCAATATATCATCATGGGAAATATCACCAAGAGCAGCCCCATTCTCGAGGAGATCGGATTTCCTTGTTACACGGCCCAGATCGAGGAGGAGTGTAAACTGGTACCGCCAAACGGGGTCTATGCCGTTACGGTTATGGGTGAAGATTGTTTTTCCAGGGCCATGTGTTTTATCAGGAAAAACGAAGAAAATCCTATCAATACGCTGGTGGAGGTTCATTTACTGGAAAGTTACGGAATGATCGATGGACAATTGGTGACTGTCCTTTTTCACAAACGGATAAGGGAAGAGCGGGCACTGAACACCCCGGAAGATCTAAAAAAGCAGTTAACCATCGACCGTAATCAGGTTGAAGAACTTATATTCTGATGGCGGCCCCCACCACACCCATTCGTGTCACTTTTCTTGGAACCGGAACATCAATCGGAGTCCCGGTCATCACCTGTGACTGTCCGGTTTGCACCTCTGCCGATCCGAGGGATAAAAGGATGAGGACCTCGGCCATGGTCGAAGTGAACGGATTGACCATCGTGATCGACTGCGGTCCCGATTTTCGTCATCAGATGTTACGTAACAGGGTGTCCAACCTTGATGCCGTGATCTTCACCCATGAGCACCGCGACCATATTGCAGGGCTGGATGACATCCGGGCATTTAATTATGTCCTCAATAAAAAAATTGACATTTACGGCACCCACAGGGTTATGGAGGCGATCCAGACGGAATTTCCCTATATTTTTTCCGAAGCACGTTATTTTGGCGCCCCGCAGCTTACCATTCACCATATTGATGACCAACCATTTGATATTCAGGGGCTGACTATCATTCCTGTGATGGCCATGCATGATAAAATCCCGGTGACCGGCTTTCGGATCGGGGATTTTACCTATATCACCGACGCCAGTTCCATCTCTCCGGAAGAGGTCGAAAAAATAAGGGGGTCGAAACTGGTCGTCCTGAACGCCTTGCGCAATTCCAAACACATCTCTCATTTTTCAGTCGGGGAGGCAGTGGAATTGTTGGAAACGATAGCGCCTGAACGGGCTTATCTCACCCATCTGAGCCATTTTGTTGGTTTACATGAGGATGTCAATGCAAAACTCCCCGGTTTCATCCGTCTGGCTTATGACGGACAGGTAGCCGTGGTGGAAAATGGTTAGCGACAACCAATACCGGCAACGATGAAGATCGATATTCTGACGCTGTTTCCCGAAATGTTTGAAGGGCCTTTCAGCCATTCGATCATTCGCCGGGCCATCCAAAAGGAGTTGCTTCACATCGGGATCCATCATATCCGCGACTGGTCTGTTGATAAACACCGAACGGTTGATGATTATCCTTATGGGGGCGGTGCAGGGATGGTGATGATGGCCGGGCCTATTGTCAGTTGTATGGAATCATTGCAGGCTGAAACCGCCTATGATGAGATCATCTATTTATCACCGGACGGCGAACTGCTGGATCAGCCCCTGGCCAACCGTTTGTCGTTATGCAAAAACCTGATGTTACTGTGTGGTCATTATAAAGGGGTTGACGAGAGGGTCCGTACCCATTTTATCACCCGCGAGATATCCATCGGCAATTATGTGCTGTCGGGCGGAGAGTTGGCCGCCATGGTACTCACCGATGCCCTTGCCCGGATCCTGCCCGGTGTATTGAACGATGAGACCAGCGCCCTCAGTGATTCTTTCCAGGATAATTTATTATCACCGCCGGTCTATACAAGGCCTAACGAATTCCGGGGCCTAAAAGTACCGGATATCCTGCTGTCGGGCAACGATGCGGAAATCGCAAGATGGAGGCACGATCGGGCTGTAGAACGGACGAAACTTCGCCGGCCGGGTTTGCTGGATTTTTAATTCTGACGTTTATTATTAAAAAAATTGTCGTACATTTGCAGCCCATTTAATGCAAATCTCTCATTAATTACCTGTAAGCCATGAACAAAGCGGAAATAATGAAACTTGTCGAGGAGACATTTATTCAGAAACATGAATTACCTTCATTTAAAGCAGGCGACACCATAACGGTTCATTATAAAATCAAGGAAGGAAACAAGGAGCGTATTCAGACTTTCCAGGGAGTGGTATTGCAGCGTGCCGGCAAAGGGAGGAACGAGACTTTTACGGTCAGAAAAATCTCCGGCAACATTGGGGTAGAGCGTATTTTCCCCTGTACCAGTCCTTTCATCGACAAAATCGAGGTGAACAAGCGCGGTGTGGTCAGAAGGGCCAGAATTTACTATCTTCGGGGACTTCAGGGGAAAAAGGCCCGCATCAAGGAAGAACGTCTTTAATCCCGGAATGTTTAAAAAAGAAGGCGCCCTTTCAGGAGCGCCTTCTTTTTTTTTAGTTCATCACCAGCGGGATGTATCCGGAGTTTTTGGTTTGCAGTACGGTGAGAGAGCGGGAGTAACTGAGCAGGTTACGGATTACCGATTCACTGGGAGAAACAGCTTTTGGTCCTTTGAAGGAATCGTCGGTCTGTCGCATGGAAGCGGAGCGACCGGATGAAAGGACAGAATGTGTAGAATGTCGCTTCATAGGCTGTTTGTTTGTTTTGAATGGCTTTCATACCTAAGAAACGTTCCGGATGAATGAATATTTCATCTGTTGAAAAATATTCAGGAAGGCAAAATCAGGAGGGCAGGGCTCACTACAAGGTCAGAATAACCTCCTTTTCACGGACGAGTTTGCGGAGATTGATGAGGGCGTAACGCATTCGTCCCAAAGCAGTATTGATGCTGACATTGGTCACTTCGGCGATATCTTTAAAACTCATATCGGCATAGTGACGCATGACCAGTACTTCCCGTTGTTCTTTGGGGAGATAGTCGATCAGATTTTTCACATCCTTGTGAATCTGCTCAATAATAATTTGATCTTCGATTGATTCCACAGGAATCCTGACTTTATCGAAGATATCGTATTCATCATTATTTTCAACGACCGGAAGGCGTTTTGATTTCCTGAAATGGTCGATGATCAGGTTATGGGAAATACGCATCACCCATTGGATGAATTTTCCCTCCTCTTTATACTGGCCGGACCGGAACGTATTGATCACCTTTATAAAGGTATCCTGAAAAAGGTCTTCAGCGAGTTCTTTATCCTTTACCACCATGAGGATATAAGCAAAAACGCGGTTCTTGTGGCGGCGGATCAATTGTTCAAGGGCGGATTCATTGCCGGCAAGGTACCTGCCGATCAGATCCTGGTCACTAAGGACATTGGCTTGCATACTTTCTCCTTTTTAAGTAAAAAGAGTAGAAGTCTAGTCGATAGTGTTCCTCCAGGTTTATGGCGCCAGGCGGCACCGGGTTTGTAACGGTGTGAAACTTTAACGGACGCAAAAATAAATAAAAAAATCCGAAAAGCAAGTTTTATTTCTAATTTTGCCCGTCAACTTCATTCACCCGCCACACTCATGGATCCCGAAACCTGCGACCCGCGCCACTTTATCATTATAAAAGGTGCCAGGGTCAACAACCTGAAAAATATCAGCCTGGCCATACCCAGAAATCAATTTATCGTCATTACCGGCTTGTCAGGTTCCGGAAAATCATCGCTGGCATTCGATACACTTTATGCCGACGGGCAGAGAAGATATGTGGAGAGCCTCAGTGCGTATGCCCGTCAGTTCATGGGCCGGATGAGCAAGCCGGATGTCGATTATATCAAAGGCATTTCTCCGGCCATTGCCATTGAACAAAAGGTAAATACCACCAATCCGCGCTCCACGGTGGGAACTTCCACAGAAATTTATGACTACCTGAAGCTTTTGTATGCCCGGATCGGAAAAACCTATTCCCCGGTATCGGGACAATTGGTAAAGCGCAATACGGTTACCGATGTGGTGGATTTCATCCTTTCCTTTCCCGATGATACCACCGTCAGCATTCTGGCGCCGGTCAATCACGGCCTCTCCCCTGACAACATGGCACAACGGTTCGGCATCCAGATGCAACAGGGTTTTTCGCGGGTGATCATCGACGGCGCCTTGTACCGGCTTGAGGATATGATCACTGCACCTCCTTTGAAAGCTAAAGAGGTGTGGATACTGGTGGACCGGTTTGCAGTGGACCATCAGGACGATGATCAACCCTCCGCACTGGCCGATTCAATCCAGACGGCATATTTTGAAGGACATGGAAGTTGCATGGTGGAAACCGGTGATCCGGGAGGGCAACAGACAACCTTTTCCAATCGTTTCGAGGCAGACGGGATCATTTTCGAAGAGCCGTCCGAAAACCTTTTCAGTTTCAACAATCCATACGGTGCCTGCAAAACATGTGAGGGTTACGGCAGTGTCATCGGCATCGATGAAGACCTGGTGATCCCGAACAAACGTTTATCGGTATTCGATCATGCCGTCGCATGCTGGAGAAGCGAAAAAATGCAGGAGTATTATGACGAACTGGTCACGAATGCTTTCCGTTTCGACTTTCCGGTGCATAAGCCCTGGCAGAAACTGACACCGGAGCAAAAAGAACTGGTGTGGAAAGGAAACCGTTATTTCAGAGGGTTGAACAAGTTTTTTGAGTTTGTGGAGAGCCAGAATTTCAAGGTACAATACCGGGTGATGATGTCGCGCTACCGTGGAAAGACCATTTGTCCGGATTGCCGCGGGACGCGACTCCGAAAAGACGCCTCCTGGGTGAAAGTCGGCGGTCGCCCGATCAGTGATCTTGTTTTATTGCCTATCGGGGAGCTGACATCGTTTTTCAGGGAGCTGACCCTGTCCGATTATGAAAAATCGGTTGCTACACGCTTGCTGGCTGAGATCAACAACCGGCTGACGGTACTCAATGAGGTCGGCCTCGGTTATCTGACGCTGAACCGTTTATCTGCTTCTCTTTCCGGAGGGGAGTCGCAACGGATTAATCTGGCAACCTCACTGGGGAGCAACCTGACCGGCTCCATGTACATTCTGGACGAACCCAGTATCGGGCTTCATCCGCGCGACACCCGCCGGTTGATCAGTGTGCTGCACCGGCTCAGGGACCTGGGCAATACCGTTATCGTGGTTGAGCATGATGAAGAGATCATCCGTGCGGCCGATCATATTATCGACATCGGGCCATTGGCCGGCCACCTTGGAGGTGAGGTGGTCTTCCAGGGCGACTTCAGGGAGCTGCATGACCATTCACGCAGCCTTACCTCCCAATATCTTAACGGTATCCTTGAAATTCCTTTACCAACCGTCAGACGGCCCTGGAAAGAGTTTATTGAGGTGACCGGCGCCTGTGAAAACAACCTGAAATATCTCGATGTCAAAATTCCGCTTCACATATTTACCGTTGTGACTGGTGTGAGTGGTTCCGGAAAAACAACCCTGATCAGGCGTATTCTCTTTCCGGCCCTGAAACGTATCCAGGGCGGATACGGGGAGAAATCCGGCCGGTATGATGCGCTCTCCGGTGACCTGAACCGGATTGGTGCAGTAGAAATGGTGGATCAGAACCCCATCGGACGATCCTCAAGATCGAATCCGGCCACCTATGTCAAAGCCTGGGATGAAGTTCGCGAACTTTTTGCTGATCAACAACTTGCCAGGGTCAGAGGATATAAGCCCGGTTTTTTTTCCTTCAATATTGAAGGTGGAAGATGCGATGAATGTGAAGGCGAAGGAGTTGTGAAAATCGAAATGCAGTTCATGGCCGACCTTTCCCTCCCCTGCGAAGCCTGTCATGGAAAACGATTCAGGGAAGAGGTACTGGATGTGAAATACCATGGTAAGACCGTCGTCGATCTTCTTGAGATGACCATTGATGAAACCATTGAATTTTTCCAGTCCACTCCGAAACAGGGAAGTCATGAAAAGCACATTTTAGCGAGGCTTACCCCTCTGCAACAAGTGGGGCTGGGATATCTGAAAATGGGCCAGTCATCCAGTACGCTGTCGGGTGGTGAAGCTCAACGTATCAAGCTCGGGTATTTCCTCACCCGCGGGACCACCGAAAAAGCCACCCTCTTCATTTTTGATGAACCGACAACGGGTCTTCATATTCACGACATTCGAAAATTACTGGAAGCTTTTGAGCAACTCATACTCAACGGCCACTCCATCCTGGTGATCGAGCACAATCCCGAGGTGATCAAAAGTGCCGACTGGGTGATCGATCTCGGTAAAGAGGGAGGCGAAAAAGGAGGCAACCTCGTGTTTGAGGGGACCCCTGAAAATCTTGCCAACTGTATTGATTCCTATACAGCTCTCTTCGTCAGGGAAAAACTGCATCTTAAACCCTGAATCCGGATTTAAAACCAATTTCTTAATTCTCATTCCCATGAGTATGAAAAGCATCAATCCGTTCAATGGCGAAACCATCGCCACCTATGCCACCCGCCAGCCCGGGGAACTCCCGGGGATTATCGAAATGGCCCACCAGGCCTGGATAGAATGGAAAATCAAAGGTTTTCACGACCGGGCCGTCCCGATGAAAAGGGCTGCCGGACTGCTAAGACAAAGAAAAGAGGAACTCGCACATTTAATGACCATGGAAATGGGAAAACTGATCCGTGAGTCGATGGCAGAAATCGAAAAATGTGCCTGGGTATGTGAGTTTTATGCGGACCATGCAGCGGATATGCTGGCCGATGAAAAAACGGATTCCGATGCCACCCGAAGTTACGTCACTTTCCAGCCTTTGGGGGTAATTCTGGCGGTCATGCCATGGAATTTCCCATTCTGGCAGGTTTTTCGGTTTGCAGCCCCGGCATTGATGGCAGGAAACGCGGCATTGCTGAAACACGCCTCGAATGTACCGGGGTGTGCGCTGGCCATCGAACGCATTTTTCAGGAGGCAGGATTTCCCGAAGATCTTTTCCGTACCCTGATGATACCGGCGGGGATGGTTGATCAAGTGCTGGAGCATCCGTTGGTGAAAGCTGCCACCCTGACCGGGAGCGAATCAGCCGGGAGCCATGTTGCAGCGATGGCGGGACGTGCCATCAAGAAAACGGTGCTTGAACTTGGAGGTTCTGATCCCTTTATTGTACTGGATGATGCAGATCTGAAGGCAGCCGTGGCTACTGCTGTCATCGCAAGGATGCTCAACCAGGGGCAAAGCTGCATTGCGGCCAAACGGTTCATCGTCATGGAGTCTGTTCGCCGCACTTTTGAATCTGCCTTAAAAGAAGCTTTTGAATCATTGAAACCGGGTGATCCGCTGGATCCTGAAACGCAGGTGGGCCCACTGGCCCGTCCCGACCTGGTGGATGAAATAGAAAACCAGGTAAAGCGATCTCTCTCGGTAGGTGCCCGGCTGGTCACCGGCGGTAAAAGAATGAACAGGCCGGGCTGCTTTTTTGAACCCACCATCCTAGGTGATGTCAAACCAGGCATGGCGGTATATTCCGAAGAGACCTTCGGCCCTGTAGCATCCATTATTTCTGCCAGTTCGGAAGAGGAGGCCATTGCCATTGCCAACGACACTGAATTTGGCCTGGGCGGGTGTGTCTGGACGGAAAATGTGGCCAGGGGAGAGGCTGTGGCAAGAAAGGTCAATACCGGTGCGATGTTCGTCAACGGAATGACCAAATCCGATCCGAGGCTACCCTTTGGGGGTACAGGAAAGTCGGGTTACGGGCGTGAGTTGGGCACCTATGGAATCAAAGAATTTGTCAACATCAAAACCATCTGGATCCGATAGTTTACCCGGTAATCATCTGTGACCATTCTGATGGTATCGCGTGGCCCTGACTGGCGCTAAACGGAGTTGTCCTTCAACTGCACTGACATTTTTTCGGCAATAAAGTGCATCTGTGCATCTGTCATGCTGACCTTCGGGAATTTAAACCGAATATGGTCATCCGGAAAACGTGGAATGATATGGCAATGGACGTGCAAAATCTCCTGACCGGCACCTTTGCCATTATTTTGCAGGATATTTATCCCTGTGCTGTTCGGCGTTAATAATTTCAGGACTTTGGCCACACGCGACACTGCCTGAAATAAGGCGGCGGTTGTCACCGGATCCATTTGATCCAGTGCTGAGAAATGGTGCTTTGTGATGACCAGTGTATGACCCGGGGTGGTCGGGTATTTATCCAGTATGGCTATGCAGAAATCATTTTCATAAACCTTGAAGGATTGAGTCTCATTGTATCCCTTCGGCCACGAGCATCTTGCCTGATCAATTCAACGGCGGTACCTTA
>CAYLVY010000086.1:0-16256 GCA_964387205.1 uncultured Draconibacterium sp. | reverse complement strand
GGCGACAGCCTCCTGTGGAGCGACCTGATGGCAGGCTCGGGACACCGTACCGCCTTCAGGTTTAAGGGCAAAGAATTAACGGTACGGGATGCTGATGGTGACGGCAATCCCGACCCCTGGCATGTGGTGCGAAGCACGGAAGAGTTCCGGAAGCTGATGGAGGGCCCGGTGCCGGCAAGGGTGCTGGGTGTGCCGATGGTCGGCTCCACCCTGCAGCAGGGGCGGAAAATGGAAAACGGTGAAACCAGGAATTCTTCCCCGTTCGTCACCCCCTTCAACCCCGGTGTCCCTACGCTGGAAGAGATGTCGCTGGGCGCCCTGAACGTGCTGGACAACAATCCGAAAGGGTTTTTCCTGATGGTTGAAGGCGGCGCGATCGACTGGGCGGGACATGGCAACCAAAAGGGCCGGCTGATTGAAGAGATGCAGCAGTTCAGCCGGGCGGTGGAAGCGGTAGTGAAATGGGTGGAGCAGCACAGCAGTTGGGAGGAGACCCTGCTGGTGGTCACCTCCGACCATGAAACCGGGCTTTTATGGGGGAAAAAGCCCTTTGAGCCCCTTACCGACCATGGCAAAGGGGTATTACCCGGGATGAAGTTCCACTCCAACGACCACTCCAACTCTCTCGTCCCCTTTTTCGCCAGGGGCGCCGGAAGCGAACTTTACCGCCATTATGCCGATGAGTATGACGAAGTGCGCGGCCCATTCCTCCAGAACTCCGAGGTTCCCCAGCTTATCCGGTTTTTGTGGTACCGGTAGCGTGCTCCTTCACAAAGAGACAGATATCCGACAACGCCCGGGTAGCTTCGGGAAACAGGGGGGCGAGGAGGGGAAATGCATGTACCATGCGCTCCCATTGGCGAAGTGTTACCTTCACGCCATGCTTCCGGGCGATTTCCGCGATGGCTATGCAATCATCGAGATGGATCTCATAGGTTCCGACACAGATATACAGTGGCGGGACTCCTTCAAAGTTGCCAAACTGCGGCGATAAGACCGGATCAACCGGATCATGGTTACCGATATACATCCGGGTCCAGGTTGTCCAGGATCCCATCGGGGCCACGTCATTCCCGGCATTATACCGGAACGAATCCGCGCCGCACCGCAGATCGGTGACCGGTGAGATCGAAAATGCCGCGGCGGGCAAAGGGATTTGTTTCTCTTTCAGGGACAGCAGGAGCGACAACGTCAGGGTTGCACCGGCAGATTCCCCGCCTACCACGATATCTTTTGGCCGGTAGCCTTGTTCCAGCAACCATTTATATGCGGTAACACAATCGTCGGGTGCGGCAGGAAAGGGATGTTCGGGCGCCAGCCGGTAATCAAAAACCAGCGATTTCATCCCGCAACCTCTGGCAAATTTGGCCACATGCATCCGATGCGTCAGGCAGGAACCCGAAATAAAACCACCGCCGTGAATATACAACAACACCTTGTCGCGGAGCGGGTTCCGGGGAATGATCCATTCGGCCGCCATCCCTTCCAGGAGAATCTTTTCGGCAGAAATACCGGCGGGTAACTTCATGCGCGCCGATGCCCGGTCGATCTTTGCCCGGAAGTTTTCCACCGAAAAGGTTTCATCCACCACTTCGGGCCTCAACCGGCCACTGAACCAATGCCTGTTTCGGATCAGGGCAAGGATCAATCTGCTTCTGAAACTCTGCATCATAGAAAATAATATTATCAGCGTTTATTCTTTCGGGTGCTCCATATTCAGAGCAGCCGGTTTAACTTTTGCATCTTCCGGAACGGTACCGGTCAGCGCTTTCAGAAATATGACCAGGTCTGTCACCTGGGCGGCAGTGAGCTCCCGGTTCAGCTCTGCTTTGGCCATGACAATGACCGCCTTCTTCAGATCAGGAACACTGCCATCGTGGAAATAGGGATAGGTTTCTGCCACATTGCGCAACGACGGGACCTTGAACATATATTTATCCCCCTCCGACTTCGTCTCCTCCATCCGCCCCTTATCGTCGGTGGTACTGCCCGTCCATTCAGCATGGGTGCCGAAAACGGGATACTTCTGGAACATGTTGCCACCAAGCAGCGGACCCATATGACAGGCGGCACATCCGCTCTCCATATAGGTTTTAAGTCCTTTCAATTCGCCCTGGTCCAACGCGTTGGCATCCCCGGCCAAAAACCGGTCGAATTTCCCGGGTGTGATCAGGATGCGTTCAAAAGCACCAATCGCTTTGCTCATGTTCTCAAATGTCAGCGGTTGTGGCTGACCGGGAAATGCGGCGGCAAACAACTTCCGGTAACCTTCCACTTTGCCGAGCCTCGCCATGACCTCCCCTTCGCTGATCATGTTCATTTCATCCGGATCCATTACCGGGCCTCGTACCTGTTCTTCCACATCCTTCATCCTTCCATCCCAGAACTGGAGGAAATGGAGGGCAGCATTGAGGGTGGTCGGGGAGTTGCGGGTACCATTCTGCCCGTCATCGCCGGGACTGGTCGGCTTAAGGTCCACGCCAAAGGTGGCCAGGTCGTGGCAGGTGTTACAACTTTGGGTCTGGTTTCTCGATAACCTGTTGTCGAAGTACAGATGTTTGCCCAGGGCAACTTTTTCCGGTGTGACCGGATTGTCGGGATTCACCGCGACTTCCGGTAATGGCTGAAAGAGTCCCCTGACGGCAGCCAGAAGGGAGTCGGCGTCGGGCCCGGCGGCGCTATCCTTCCGGCCTCCCGAACACGATGCCAGGGCCATCAGGATAACCAAACCAATGCTGACGATCTGCTTTCTCATGAAATTCATATCCTTTTATTCATCTATGTCATCCAAAAATAGAATTTTTCGGCTTACGAAAGCGACATATTGATTCCGGAAACATTATAAGTCTCAAAATTGTACTTTTGCACCGCCCGCAGAAGGCCAGGTTCATGAATCCCGGCCCTGTAGCGGATGCCGCCAAACGGATACATACTTTGTACAATGCACGGAAAGAACCTGAACTATTTTTCTAACCAAAAAAAATAAGACTATGACTGCCTTGGACAAATCCAGGGAGCTGACGGCCTCGGTCAGGCTCATCAACGACAAACTGCATTTTACCGGATCCGTGGATGGCAACGCTCCGGTCTCCATTGATTACATCCCGCCACTGGGAGATGGTATGGGATATACATCGCTGGAATTATTGCTTCTCAGTTTTTCAACCTGTCTGGGAAGTGCGGTCCTGACTTTCCTGAGGAGGATGCAAAAACCGATCGACGGATTTGAGATCAGCTCCCATGGATTCCGGAATGAGGAGCACCCCACCGGGTTTAAAACCATACAGTTGGAAATCCATCTGAAATCACCGGATGTACTGGAAGCCGACCTGAAAAAAGTGGTGGCCATGGCCGAAGAAAAATACTGTCCGGTATGGGCGATGATCAAAGGGAATGTAGAGGTGAAGATCGGATACCATCTTAACGAATGATATTCAGCGCGCATGAAATGGCAATACATTGAATTTGAATGTCCTGCCCAGATTCGATCACGTCGGGGACTTGGCAAACACCGACACAGAGGCACCGCAGGTCGGTAAAATGAGATGCCGGATGAACCGAAACCCTAAAAGAAATTCCGGTTATCGGTTACCAGGATCAGTTTTTTAAAGACCCCTTTGTCGAAAACAACCCTGCTGGCCTTCACCGCCACGGGGAAAAAGCCGGTACCCCCGGAAATCATGCGCAGTGATGTATCTCCCTGGCCGGAAAAATCGAGTTTCCCTTCCGCCATTTGATTTAATGCAACAATCAGCTCCGCTGTTACACGGAAATCGGTCTCAATATCCACCACCAGGTTTTTTGCAAATACAATACCGCTAAGGATGATGATATTATCACGATTGGCGTTCTTCAGCAATACCGGATTGCGGTGCCTGAAATCGGCATTCGAGAAGTAGTTCTTCAATCTTCGCGGAGAGATCAAGATTCCCCAGTCCCAACGATTGCAGAATATCTTCCAGCAGGGTAATACCGATATTAAACCCGTAATGATCCTTTTTGGTGGTATTGACGGCCAGGGCATTATTGATGATTTCCCGCAGGGTTACCTCGCTGACGAAAGCATGATCCACATGATCATAATACAATTCAATTTCATTGAAATCATTCTTGATCCAGAGTTGCAACGGCTTGTGATTCCTCACCGGTCCTTCGATCAGATCGTAGGCCTGTTCCCGTAGATACTTTTTTAAACTCATGACCTGGCTGTTTTTTAGTTAATAACTACCGGAAAGATACGAAAAAAATCCATTTCTGCCTTACACTTAACTGTTTATCTTTGCATGAAACATGCTGATCAACGATTGATCGTCGTATCCCTGTTTATCAACCAACCAATGTTGAATGGAAACCAGGAAACATATTATTGTCTTTTTTTCTGAAACAGGAAGGACCCGTAAAGTGGCGGATGCTATCCGGGAAGGGCTTGGCGATGATACTCCGATGATCCGGATGGAGGAATCAACAGGCATCGATGGTTTTGATCTGCTGTTCGTTGGATTTCCGGTGCGTCAGTTTGGTCCCCCGGCCATCGTGAAAAAGTTTGCGGCATCCTTACCGGCAGGCCGCAGGGTAGCCCTGTTTATCACCCATGGCGCCATGTCACACCCCGGCGACACTTTTCAGCAGGATATGCTGAAAAAGGAGTTGCAAAAATGCACCGATGCATTCTCCGGAGCCACCATAACCGGGGTATTTCATTGCCAGGGAGAACTCTCTGCCCCTATGGCCGAAATGATGATCAGCAGTGGCATTCCCATGTTAGAGAAATTTGGAAGGATGCAGCCGGAAACCATTGGCCATCCGGATGAAAAGGAACTCGAAGATGCAAGAAGGTTTGCCCGTAAATTAAGATGAAAAACACTCCCCGGGCCTTTCCCGTCTTTGGCTGGTTGCCACTGTATAATGGAAATCAGTTCCGTCATGACCTGCTGGCAGGGCTTACCCTCGCCTTTTTCGTGATCCCGGAGGCAATGGCCTATGCCTCCCTCGCCGGGCTGCCTCCCCAAACCGGAATTTACTGCTATCTCTTTGCAGGAATGATCTACTTCCTCTTCGGCACCTCCCGGCAAATTGCCATTGGCCCTACTTCAGCCATCTCTATGGTGATCGGCGCCTCCATCGGCATCCTTTCCGGGGGCAATCCGCTTCAGGCCACCATGATCGCCTCCGCTACCGCCATCATCGTAGCCCTGTTGTTTGTAATCGCTTACCTGATCCGTTTCAGCGCCCTCACCAACTTCATCAGCGATACCATTCTCACCGGGTTTAAGGCCGGAGCCGCCCTGGCGATCGCCTCAACCCAAATATCCAAACTATTCGGGTTTACCACCCGGGGCGACAATTTCTTTGAAAGGATCGCCTACTTTTTCCTTCATCTCGGGGATACACATCTCTTTACCATGATCTTCGGCCTGACCGCGCTCACCACTTTGGTACTGGCTTACCGGCATCTACCCGGGAAACCTGTCTCCCTCGCCGTGGTATTGATCTCTATCCTGCTGGTGGTACTGACCCCTATGGAAAACCTGGGACTCAAAATGACCGGCGCATTGCCATACGGATACCGCATACCGGAATTCCCGGTCATCACTTTCAGCCTGCTGAAAGAAACCATTGGCCTGGCCCTTGCCTGCTTTTTTCTGGCTTATATCGAAACCGTTTCGGCGGCGAGGGCCCTGGCAAGAAAAAACGGATATGAAATCGATCCCCGACAGGAACTCCTTGCCCTTGGAGCCGTCAACCTGGCTGTTGGCACCGGAGGTGGTTACCCCTCCGCCGGTGGATTGTCGCAGTCGACTGTCAATGACCGTTCCGGCGCCCGAAGCCCCTTTTCCCTGCTGATCACCTCTGCCCTGCTGCTGTTGTTCCTCTTTTTCTTCACCGGCGTTACCGGATATCTGCCTGAGGTCATGCTTCCCGTCATCGTCCTCCACGCCATCGGAACCCTGATCAATTTCAGGGAGATGAAACATCTTCACAGGGTAAGCCGCCCCGAGTTTTTCATCATGACCTTGTCGATACTTGCCGTATTGGTATTCGGGATCCTGAACGGATTGCTGATCTCGATGATCCTGTCGGTAGTCTTTCTTCTGAAAAATGATTCTACCCCACACGTCGCCATCCTCGGCAAAGCCCGTGGAGGTTCCCGAATGACCGACATATTGCGTCACCCCGAGAACACCCCCATCCCGGGATTGCTGATTCTGCGGGTGGAGGCTTCAATCCTTTACTTCAATGTTCCTTACCTGCGGGAACACATCCGTGAACTGATTGACAATGAGCCGGAAGGATTGAAAATGGTCATCTTTGACCTCTCCTCCTCCAACTCCCTCGATGTTGCCGGAGCAAGATACCTGATAGACCTGAAACATGAACTGAATCACCGGGGAATCGAACTCCGGGTGGTAGAGGCCATCGGGTCGGTCAGGGATATTCTCCGTGCCGAAGGTTTGGAAAAGGAGATTGGACACATCAGCCGGAAGGTGACCCTCGAAGAAGTAGTGGAGGCAGCTGTCCGACCACCGTCGTCTTAATCAACAAACTGCCGGGCGTAGTATTTTGCGGTTAATTTTTCCCCGGTCGCTTTTTCTATCATCTCATCCCAGTACCAGCGGTTTCCGGGCCGGAAGATTTGTTCTTTTAACCAGGCGCCCACTTCGGGTTTGCCGGCGAAACTCTGGTTTTCGAAATCGTCGGAACGGATCACGTTCGCAACGATATAATAATAAAGTTGAGAAGCCAGCAATTCGCCCAGCAGGTAATTGTGATAATAGCAAGGATAGGCGGCAATGTGGATCTTGGTGGCCCAATCGGGTTCATTTCGTCCTTCAGGGCGTTTCAGCAACTGATACTGCTCCACGAGGTCCCACCAGAGGCTGTTCAGGTCCTGATCAGGATTCTCATACATTTTCTTCTCAAACCGGTACATGACCTGTGCCCAGCGACTGAAGACCAACTGTTCGAGCCGGAGTGTCTGATGACATTTAGCGGCAATCGCGGTTTTTTCCGATTCACTGATGCCCGTAACGTCTTTCAGCCACTGCGGATTGGAGGAGAAACGACCGAAAATCATGGCAATGGCCTCTGTAGTAAAGGTATGTGCGGGTTCACGAAGGACAAACGGAAGCCCTGAATCGATGTTTTTATCATACACCGCATGACCAAATTCATGGAGCATGGTGTTCATCCAGTACTGATCGGGCTTGATGTTGCACAAAACCCTGACATCCCCGGCATTATCTATATCGATACAGAATGCGTGCTGATTTTTGCCTGGTTTTTCATACAGATCGCTGTTTTTTATCATATCGTCAACCGGTAAGCCCATACCCGCATAATAGGATGAGGTGAGCGTTTCCAGGTTTTTATCACGGTAGTAAACATCCAGGTCAACATCGTAGATCTTTGGCGCTTCCTGAAAGAAACGGTTCTGGTAGTTCCAGGGACGCAGTTCATCACGGCTTTTCAGGTTATAATAGCTGACAAAATAGTCGTCAATCTCCTCTTTTACCTGTTTAAATGCCTTGCCGGTGAGGGTGTCCAGTTCATCGAACAATTTCCACACATCCCTGGGCTTCTGATCGCTGAGGGTGAGACTCATCTCATGGTAGTTTTTAAAGCCAAGTTCAACCGCAACCTTATTGCGCAGTTTGACCAGTTTCCTGACATCATCGGCCACAAGGGTCCCGATCTTTTTCTGGGCTTCCCAAACCTCTTGCTGATACTTGACATCTTTTGAGTTTCGAAGAACGTCTTCCACTTCATTGTCGGAAAGTTCTTTACCCCTCACCACCGTCCTGAAATTTCCATATTTCTGCTCGATGGCCGTTCCCATCCGGATCATCTCATTCAATTTGGCTGTATCTGCTTTGGCCATCACAAAAGAGCGAAAGAGTACATCCAGCTGGCGCAACATCAGGGGATCGGTGATCATTCCCGAAACCTGGATCTGTTCCAGTTTCTCCAGCTTCGCTTTATCGGCATATAAGGCCATCAGCCGCAGGTTCACTTCCTCGGATTTTTTATAATCTTCATCCTTCCCGGTGATATTGGCCTGCCAGGAGGCGAGGGTCATCTCTTTGTACAACGGGACCAGCACCGAATCATGGTGCCTGATAAAATCAGTCAGTTCCTTTTTCATCTCTTCCTGTTTCGATGAACATGCCGCCAGCATCAGCAGGGCGACCGCCATAATCATTAGTTTTTTCATTTACCGGTTCTTTTGAATATTATTTCCTTGAAATTGCCCCGGGACGTCACTCCATTCCCCAGGTAGTTCCCTCTTTACCATCTTTGACTGTGATATGGAGTTTTTGCAGGGTATCGCGGATCTGATCGGAAGTTGCCCAGTCTTTGGCAGCCCTGGATTGCTGCCGGATCGAAAGGATCAGTTCCATCAGGCCATCGACCAGGGCATGCTGGTCGCCATCCTTCTCATCTGTCATACCCAATACATTGAATAAGAAGTCATCAAAAAGTTGCTTCAGGAAAAACCACTCTGTCGGGGTAAGGGTCTCATTTTTATCTTTTGCCAGATTGATGATCCGGACGGCTTCAAAAAGGTGGGCAATCAGAATGGAGCTGTTAAAATCGTCGTTCATGGCATCGTAGCATCCCTTTCTCAGATCAGCCACCCTCACTGAAATATTGGATTCCGGATCCGGCTCCAGCCCTTGCACCACTTTCACAACTGTTTCGTAGGCGGTCATTAACTTTCTGAGCCCTTTGTCGGCAGCCTGCAGTGCCTCATTGGAGAAATCGAGGGTACTGCGATAATGGGCCTGAAGGATAAAAAAGCGGATGGTCATCGGACTATACGCCTGGGTCAGGTTGGGGTTGTTTCCGGTAAAGAACTCATCGAGGGTGATGAAATTCCCGAGGGATTTCCCCATTTTCTGGCCATTGATGGTAATCATATTGTTATGCATCCAGTAGCGGACCGACTCCTTCCCGTTGGCTGCCTGCGACTGGGCGATCTCGCATTCGTGATGAGGGAACAGAAGGTCCATCCCGCCGCCATGGATATCAAAGACCTCTCCGAGGTATTTGGTCCCCATAGCGGAGCATTCTAGGTGCCAACCGGGGAACCCGTCGCTCCATGGTGAAGGCCAGCGCATAATATGTTCGGGCTGGGCCTTCTTCCAGAGGGCAAAATCGACCGGGTTGCGTTTCTCCCCCTGTCCTTCCAGTTCCCGTGTATTGGAGAGCATATCCTCGAGTACCCGGCCCGACAGTTTACCATAGTGGTAGGACTGGTTGTATTTTTCGACGTCAAAATAGACGGATCCGTTCACTTCATAAGCATACCCTGAGTCCAGAATTTTTCTGATCATTTCAATCTGGTCGATGATATGTCCGGAGGCGCGGGGTTCAATGCTGGGCCGTTTTACATTCAGCAATTGCATGAAATGATGATAACGATCAGAATAGTACTGCACCACTTCCATAGGTTCGAGTTGTTCCAGCCGGGCTTTTTTGGCCACTTTATCCTCTCCCGAATCGAGATCCTGTTCAAGGTGCCCCACGTCGGTAATATTACGGACATAGCGAACCTTGTAACCCACGTGCATCAGATACCGGAAAACCAGGTCGAATGTGATGGCGGCACGGGCGTGGCCAAGATGGGGATCACCATAAACCGTGGGACCGCACACATACATGCCGGTAAAGGGAGGATTTAAGGGCTCAAACAACTCCTTGGCCCTTGACAGTGTATTATAAATATAGACCTTGTTCTCCATATCGAAGGTTTAATTGTGCAAAGGTAAACAAAAGGAGGATTTTATGGATTCGGTCAGCCCTTCGATCGTCAGGCACTACATTACACATTAACCAACTGAATACCTGTAAAAATTCTTATCCTTTTTATTGGATTTTCACGCTTTTTTTTGTATATTTATGCCTTTCATACGTTGGCCGATCTTATATATAATTCATATTCAATATTTTGTATGAAAAAGCACATTCGGTTCGTCCCTATTTCTTTTCCATATATCATCCCGGCCAGTTTTCTTAATTTTTTATTTAAAATCATCTGAAATGAAAAGAAAAGATGTACTATGTCTCCTGATACTCCTCTGTTTCTCTCCGTTTATTCCGGGAAAAGCGATGAATGATCCGGGAGATGCTTCACCATTGTCATATGCCGCACCTTATGACTGTGAAGAGGACCTGATTGAGGTTATGTTCGCCTGGGATTCCCGGGTCAGGATGCGGAGCGGAGTTATTACTGATTTGGCCACCAATGCCCTGGACGGCATCCCCCACCTCCTTTCGGGATTGGATTGGCATGAATGGCAGCCGTTTTCCGGTGTTCCGGAAGAGACCATCGACCAATGGGAAATCACCGGTGAGCAAAGAAGTGGTGATGACCTTTACAACCTGAACAACATCTACCGACTGAAGATCCCTGCCGGTCATGATGTCTGGAAACTATCCCGCGATCTGGAAGCGCTACCGGGAATATTCAGGGCACGGCCTGTCCCGAAACCGGTGATTCCTCCCTTGCCGGGTAATTACCAATCACAGCAGGGTTATCTGAATCCTGCCACCAACAATCCTTCCGGGATCGATGCACTGTATGCCTGGACCAAAACCGGAGGCACCGGCACCGGTGTGACCATCTGCGATCTGGAATACAGCTGGAACTACAGCCACGCCGATATTTCCAAGGCTGCCGGTTCACAGATAAATCCTAATCCGTATAGCGATCCTTTTAGCAGTACCAACCATGGCACAGCAGTCATCGGAGTACTCGTGGCCGACAATAATGGCTGGGGCATAACCGGTATTTGCTATAGCGCCGGGTTAAAAACCTGCGCAACCTATTACAATTCCGCGTGGAATGTCCCCGGCGCCATTTCTTATGCCATTGCGGCACTGTCGGCCGGCGATATCATCCTGCTGGAACAACAATGGCCATATACTGCCGGAGGAACGGATTACATCCCTGTGGAATGGTGGACCGATTACGCTCCGGGCGGGCAAAGCTATAACGCCTGTTATGCTGCCATCGTGACGGCCGTGGCCAACGGCATCCATGTCGTGCAGGCAGGCGGCAACGGCAATGTCAACACCGGTAATCTCACCTGGTATGGCAATTCCGGCGCCATTATCGTGGGGGCCGGAGGTGCATCCTCCTCCAATGACCGAACGCGCCTGTATTTCTCAAGCTATGGGCCCCGCTTCGACCTGCAGGGATGGGGTGAAAATGTTGTGACCACCGGGTACGGTGATCTCTATTCCAGCCAGGGTATCAACTACTATTATACCAGCATCTTCAACGGAACCTCCAGCGCCTCTCCGGTGGTGGCCGGCGCCCTCGCCTGTGCCGAAGGTTACTACATGGCTAATGTCTCCTCCACACCGCCCACTCCGGCGTTCATGCGCAGCCAGCTTGCCCTGCACGGAACCGCTCAGGTTACTCCACCTTCCGGGAACATTGGCCCGCGGCCCAATGTCAAAGCCTTTATTATTGCCAATCCCCCGCCGGTTCAAACTCTTGATTTCGGCGATGCCCCGGACCCCCCTTATCCAACACTCCTTGCCTCCAGCGGGGCCAGACATTATATATCCAACCTTAAACTGGGGATGATCATCGACAGCGAAAACGACGGACAGCCGAACATAAATGCTACCGGAGATGACCTCAACCCACTCACAGCCGACGACGAAGACGGCGTGACCTTCACCAGCGCCCTGATCCCGGGTCAGATGGCCTCCGTCCAGGTGGTCTCTTCCGGAACCGGGATGCTGAATGCCTGGATCGATTTCAACAAAATAAATGTCTGGAGCGATCCGGGTGAATTCATCTTCCAGAATATCCCGGTTTCCGCAGGGGTCAACAACCTGAATTTCATGGTACCGGCCACGGCCATTCCCGGATCGACCTACGCCAGGTTCCGCCTGACCTCCCAGGGAGGAGTGCTGTTTTATGGCCTTGCCCCCGACGGAGAGGTGGAGGATTATGAGGTTTTCATCGAAGAAAATTCTGATCCCGACTGGGGTGATGCCCCTGATCCCACCTATCCGACACTTTCCACCAACAACGGGGCATACCATATGATCGACGGTATAACCTTCCTGGGGTTACTGATCGACCCGGAACCTGACGGACAGCCGGAACCGTTGGCGATGGGCGATGATTACGATATCCTCTATCCTCCGATTTCCGACGATGAGGATGGAGTCACTTTCTCAGGTCCGATGATTGCTAATCAACCGTTTGGCATGGTTGTTACGGCATCCGTCATGGGATTCCTGAATGTATGGATCGATTTCAACAAGAATGGCAGTTGGGCAGATCCGGGAGATCATGTTTTTATCGATTATACCCTTAGTCCGGGTAGCAACGTCCTCACCATTCTGGTTCCTCCCTACGTGCAACCGGGATTGACCTTCGCCCGGTTCCGTTTCTGCACCATGCAGGGGCTGTCCTATATGGGCGGAGCCCCCAACGGCGAAGTGGAAGATTACAGCATCATGATTGAATCCGAGATGGAATACGACTGGGGTGATGCGCCCGATCCACTCTATCCGACCCTGTCCGCCAACAATGGCGCATGTCACAGGATCGACGGGATTACTTACCTGGGCATGCTGATCGATCCTGAACCCGACGGCCAACCAGAGCCAATAGCCATGGGTGATGATTTAGATATCCTCTATCCGCCTGTGTCAGATGATGAAGATGGGGTTACCTTCAGTGGCCCCATGATCCCCAACCAGAACTTCGTCATGAATGTGACTGCCTCGGTCCAGGGATTCCTCAACGTCTGGATCGACTTTGACCAGAACGGCAGCTGGGCAGATCCCGGAGAACATGTCTTTATTGATAATTTCCTGATTCCCGGTATCAATAGCCTGACCATCATTGTCCCGTCCTACGCAATCCCCGGCACCACCTTCGCACGATTCCGTTTCTGTACCCTGCAGGGGCTCACCTTTATGGGCCTGGCAGCCAACGGAGAGGTGGAAGATTACTCTATCATGGTAGAACCGGAATTGTATTACGACTGGGGTGATGCCCCCGATCCTACCTACCCGACATCGATTGTCAGTTCAGGAGCACACCACTCCCTCGATGGCTATACCTATCTTGGACTCCAGATCGATCCGGAACCTGGCGGACAACCGCATCCGCATGCCATGGGTGACGATATCGCCGGCATGGATGATGAAGACGGGGTTAAACTCATCAATTCATTGCATCCGGGCCAACTGTCCACGCTGGATATAAGGGCCAATTCCCCCTGCCTGCTCAATGCCTGGTTTGATTTCAACCGCAACGGAAGCTGGGGCGATCCGGGTGAGCACCTGTTTGTGAATATGCCGTTGGTCGCAGGTTCCAACCCGATCAACTTCATGGTTCCCCCGGCAATGACCGCCGGAGAACTATTTGCACGCTTCAGGGTGAACCAGAACGGAGGGATCAGTTATACCGGATATGGATATGGCGGAGAGGTGGAGGACTATAAATTTATCGTGTTCGATACCATTCCCAATATCAAGTCCGGAAATCCGCAGTATCCCGACCCGACCGGATGGGATGTTAACATGACCCATCCAGCCAAACTTGGCGACGACTGGATCTGCAGTGAAAGCGGGCCCGTCACCGATATCCATTTCTGGATCTCATGGCCGCAGGATATTATCCCGGCTAATCTGGACACTATCCTCCAATATTTCGAAGTATCGATCTTCAGCGATATGCCGGCAGCCATCAGTCCAACGGGTTATAGTATGCCCGATACCCTGTTGTGGAGCCGCAATTTCGCCCCCGGGGAGTTTATCTGTACCGAAGCTTTCCTGCATTTACAAGGCTGGTATGACCCCTATTCGGGAATCTATAACCCGTTTGACCATGAACGGTGCTTCCGGGTCGACATCGATGTACCGGATGATCCTTTCGTCCAGGAATACGGGCATATTTACTGGCTGGTTATCAGCGCCCATATGAACAATGCGGGTGGTCATACCCAAGACATCGTGGTTACCCTCGACAATGTAAATCCCAACATCCTGCCCTATCAGGTCTGGAATGAAGCCGGAGTTAACCTGAGCCTGCAGAACCATCCCACCTCCGGAACATGCAGTTTCGGCATTGATCCCGATGGTATCTGGCTCTATCCTGCCATGCTTAACCTCGATCTGACCGGACTGCCCGGCAGGGTGGTCAGTGCTGAAGTAGATATCATCGACTACTGCGGTGTGGGTTGTACGGTAGCCACCTTGTGGGAGGCCGGAGTTACCCTTAGCCAGGATGCCAATACCATGTCTGGTGTGATGGAAACCCTGGTACTTACCAATCCAGGTGCAGGATTTCCGGATCAGCTTACTGTTACCTCTTTTGAGGGAAAGGTCTTTGAGATCAGGCTGGTGATTGAAATGGGAGAGAATTTCTATGTCGGGTGGAAGAGTGCTACCGATCATTGGAATGATAATGCCGTCTATCAAAACCATACTGGATTGATCAACTGGTTCGAACTGTATGATCCGATCAGCCAGGAAGACCTGCATCTGTCGTTTGTGATCACCGGGGGCGCCTATCTCGATTACGGCGACGCTCCGGAGCCCACCTTCCCCACCACTCTTGTTGCCGATGGCGCAAGACATGTCATGGATACCATAACCTATCTTGGATTCCTGATCGATGCCGAAGTGGACGGGCAACCCTCCGGCAATGCCACCGCTGACGACCTGAACAATGCCGCTGATGAAGATGGCGTGCAGTTATTGTGGCCGCTTGCCAAGGGTAATCCCTGTAAAATCAGGGTACGCGCTTCGGTAGGCGATGCCATGTTTAACGCCTGGTTCGACTTCAACGGCAATGGCTCATGGGCCGATACCAATGAGCATGTGTTTTCCGACATCAACCTGCTGACCGGGGACAATTACCTGACCTTCATTGTCCCGCAGGATGCGGTACCGGGTAGTTGTTTTGCAAGATTCAGGTTCAGCCACCAGCCCGCTCTCTCCTATACCGGGTTTGCCTTCGACGGGGAAGTGGAAGATTATCTGTATCAATTGATTGAATACGGAGAACTCAAATGGAGCCAACCTCCTGATAAAAACAACCCGGGACTTCATGCCACGGATATGGCGCTGCTGGCGGATGACTGGAAATGCAACGGCGAGGTGGTCACCGATATCCATTGGTGGGGCAATTATGAGATGAGGGCCTCCGGCGGTGAAAAGCGGGGATCCGGCATCAACCATTTTGTGCTGACCATCTATAACGATTCGCTGTGCCTGCCGAACCAGGCCTTGGTTAGTTATTCGGTTCCATTCACCCCGGCACTGGAAATCTACGCAGGGATTGTCAACAATGAAGGTTCGCCGATCTATAAATACAATTTCCTGCTTCCCGACCCGTTTATCCAGGTAGAGGATAGCTTATACTGGCTCTCTGTTCAGGCGATCTCCAACGACATCTCCGATCCTCCTTCATGGAGGTGGCAGGAGGCCAACCGCTGGCTCTTCCCGATCCTCTGTGGTGCCGCTGATAACTACACCGGATTCTGGCAGACGATCACCTGGCCATTCCCACCGCTGATCAAATACAGCGATATGGCCTTCGAAATTTCCTCATGGGTAATCGACACTCTTTACCTGCAGGATATAACTGTAACCAATGGCCAGAACCTGTGCTATGATGCCAACTATGTGATTATGATTGCAGGAGGAGGGACAACCTTTACCGTAGATTCAGGATCATCGGCGACCATGATTGCCGGACAAAGAATCCTCTACCTCCCGGGCACCCATGCGAAGCTGGGTTCTTACATGCACGGTTACATTACCACAACCGGACAATTCTGCCCGAGGGCGCCGGTCATGACTGGTATAACCGATCCTGAACCCGCTCCGGAAGCCAACGGAGTACGGGTGGCAAACTGGAAAGCTTACCCGAATCCCACTAACGGAATACTCACCATCGAACCGACATCGGGAGTGGTCAAGGGCAATATGGTTATCGAAACCTATAGCCTGATGGGAGAAAAACTCTTCATCTTCCAATATCCTCCGCAGGGACGTTATGTTATCTCAATGGATGATTTCCCTTCGGGAATATACATAATCAGGATCATCCATGAAACCGGTTCTGCAACCTTTAAAGTGATTAAGCAATAACCGGTTTTACCACTGTCTGTGGCATTGAAAAAAGAACGGGCGCGGAAGATCTCCGCGCCCGTTCTTTTTTCATGTTCACGTTACTTCCTGATCTCCAGCACCTGGACCTGGGAGGTTCCATC
>CAYLVY010000085.1:0-16392 GCA_964387205.1 uncultured Draconibacterium sp. | reverse complement strand
GATATACTGACCGGAAGGGCCGGGTTGACGGTCATGGTGATGATATCCGATGTGGCTTGATTTCCGGAGGTACATATTTCATTGGATGTGAGGCGACAGGCTACTTTATCCCCGTTGGCAGGGATGTATGTGAATGTGCTATTCGTAGCGCCCGTCAGGTTTACATTGTTCAATATCCATTGATATTGCGGGGAGGTTCCTCCATTTACGGGGGTGGCCTGAAAGGTAACCTGGTTACCCTGGCAGATGGTCTGGGCAGATGCCTGGATGGATATCCCGACATTAACTGTTTTGCGTACCACCAGTCGTCCATCGATATAATAACTCGAGTCAGGATCCTGTTTTAACAGGTTATTGTCCGGGTATCCCCTGTAACTGCACGAATCCAGTTCCGTAATCCAAGTAATGGCGGAGGTATCATCGAGCAGGGAAAACCTCATGGTAAAGAGGGTTGAACTATCGGGTAAGGTAATGCCTGATGAAGAGGCATTTCCTCTGATAATCAATCTCGAAGGTAATGAATCACTGAAAGAAAAACCAGGAAATTCTGAGGTATTCAACACTTCGACAGGATCGATTTTCGCAGGGTCATATTGCAGGGTCAAAACGAATCGGCCGATAGAGAAGAAGCGATTAACCTGAACCGGGATATCAACCATAGTATTTTCGCATCCCTCCTGACTGATCACTTTTGCAACCGGGGCGTATGAATTGAGTGGGGTCACAAAGGACTTCTCCTGGCCGTACGCGGTACCTTTTGTATTGACAGCATAAGCCCTGTAAAAATATTGAGTACTGGCGCTCAGGCTATCCATCTGACTTGTGAATGCACCCCTGCCTTCTCCGTCATGGGTGTGTCTGCCGGATAATGAAGGTTCCGGTTGTGTACTCCAGCAAACACCTCGCAGCGTTACCTGGTTACCACCTTCATTCAGTACCATACCACCCGTCATTGCATGATCACTAAGGATAACTATAGGGTCCGCGGTCTCCACCCTGGGCACACACCCACCCCAAACCGGTATGCTGTCACAAAAGACGAGTTTTTCCATCGGAACTCCTATCGGAAGAATGAGCCAGGAGGATCCACTCCAATAAAGCATATCGCCCGGGGTGATTCCTCCCGGCATCGCCCATGGTTGCCACCTGAATCCATTCCAAAAGTAAAATCCCGGTACCACCAACGATGATGAGAAACCGCTCCAGGATGTGTTGTAAACCAGCAATCCCGTTTCCACCGGAAGTTGAAGGGGGGAGGGATCCACTGCTGAAATAAGATTTATCCGGGGTATCAGAATTCCCAGAGAATCAGACATTACGTCCAGCATGGCGGATGGGTCCGGCGAGCTGTTATCATGGCTGATCGAAACCTGGGCAACGACCGAAAACCGGCAGCTTATCAATACAAAAATAAAAGCGATGGTAAGTTTTATCTTCATCGTGGCTTGTTAAGGTCTGAAAAAGAGTAGAGTAAAATCCATTATTTTGATTGCTAACTTTTTATCAAAAAAATTGAAACTTCCAAAAATACAAAAAAATTCAATGTTAAGGTTCATTGACCGCATTTAACTGTCTGGCTGAAAACTTTTCTTCTCCTGCGTATCATTTATTGGTTCCCGTAAGATTTTTTTTTCTAACATTGGAGCCAATTTTCCGGAATGAGCTATCATACTGATTTCAACAGAAGCCTGAATTTGTTTGATTCTACAGCCATTGTGGTCGGATCCATGATTGGCTCAGGAATATTCATTGTAAGTGCAGATATTGCCCGTTTGGTCGGGTCGCCCGGTTGGCTGATGATGGTCTGGATCATTACAGGGGTAATGACCATCTTTGCGGCCCTGAGTTATGGGGAGTTAGCCGGTATGTTTCCAAAAGCCGGAGGACAATATGTTTACCTTAAGGAAGCCTATAATCCGCTCATCGGTTTTTTGTACGGATGGACCCTTTTTCTCGTTATCCAGACCGGAACGATTGCCGCCGTGGCTATGGCTTTTGCAAAGTTTTCAGGTGTTTTGATCCCTGCCATCTCGGAAGATATTATCTGGCTGAAAGCGGGAATTTTCACCATTGGCCCGGTACAGGTTTTGGCTATTCTATCCATCATCGTACTGTCCTGGATCAATTCCAGGGGTATCCGGGAAGGAAAGCGGGTACAGAATCTTTTTACATCCGGGAAATTTGTCCTTCTGATATTATTTATCCTGATTGGTCTGGTATACGCGTCTGACCGGGACGTCATTGAGTTCAACAGGGATTATTTCTGGTCGCCGGTTCAGGAAGGGCCTGACGGCAGCGATATTCCATTGGGTGCCTGGGGGCTTTTGGCAGCCATGGGAATGGCCATGGTAGGAGGGCTTTTTTCCTCCGATGCCTGGAACAACATCACCTTTACCGCCGGTGAAGTGATCAATCCCAGAAAAAACATTCCTATGAGCCTTTTTCTGGGAACATTGATAGTTACAGTCCTTTATCTCTTAGCCAATACCGTTTATATTACTGCCCTGCCTTTGAAGGGGGAACCTGCAGGCCAGGATTTTCTCGCAAGGGGTATGCAATATGCAGTGAATGACCGCCTTGCTACCGCCTCCCTCTCCGGTATTTTTGGCTCCTATGCGGTTACCATCATGGCGATTTTTATTGTAATCTCCACCTTCGGATGCAATAACGGCCTGATCCTCTCCGGTGCACGTGTTTATTATGCCATGGCATGCGATGGATTGCTTTTCCGCCAGGCAGGTACACTGAATAGCCATGGGGTACCGGCCACCGGACTCATCATTCAGGCCATCTGGGCCAGCTTATTGTGCCTGAGCGGTTCATACGGGCAACTGCTCGATTACGTCGTATTCGCAGTATTGATATTCTATTCTTTAACCATCATCGGGATCTTTATCCTTCGTAAAAAACGACCCCTGGCCGAACGTCCTTACCGTGCATTCGGTTATCCCGTCATACCCGTTCTGTATCTGATCCTGGCCCTGTCCATCATGGTTATCCTCTTTATTTTTAAACCTGAATATACCTGGCCGGGACTGATCATCGTTATAATGGGAATCCCGGTCTTCCATTTCTGGAAGAAAAAGATGGATAAACAACCATGATGACAAGCCTCCTCCCAGGAAACAATCGGCTCCTTCTATTATCGACCCTGCTTTTGTTCCCGGTAATTATATCTGTTGCACAATGTTTTACAGATAATAATGTGTTCGGGGAAAAAGAACGGATCCGATATACCGTTTCCTATAACTGGGGACCTGTCTGGGTCGATGCCGGAATAGTCACATTTGAAACCGGAATGGAAAATTATATGGGGAAACAGGCCTGGCATTTCAAAGCATCCGGGAGGAGTTTTCCTTCCTACGACCTGTTGTTCAAAGTGAGGGACTATTTCGACAGTTACACCGATCCGGCCAGCTTCCAGCCCCGCTATTTTAAACGACAAACCTATGAGGGTGGATACGCGCTGCTCAATACCCTCTATTATGACTATAATGCAGGGAAGGTTTATGCAAATACCAAAACCAACAATAATCCTCAGCGACAGGATACACTGCCTGTAATGCCTTGTTCATTTGACATGCTTTCAGCCATCTATTATACCCGGACACTTGATTTCCGGAACGCCTTTCCGGGCTGGAAAAAGGAGATAAAAATCCTGATAGATGATGCCTATTATGATATCTATGTCCGGTTCATCGGTACTGAAATGGTGCAATCCACTGACGGAAAAACCTATCGTTGTTACAAAATTGCGGCAAAAATGGTACAGGGAACGATCTTTCAGGGTGATGAAGATGTACTGGTGTGGGTTACCGCCGATGACAACAGGATACCGGTCTACATCGAAGCCAAAATTATCGTCGGAACCATAAAAGCCTATCTGAAAGATTTCAAAGGTTTGAAAAATCCGGTATCTTCGCTCGTGCAAAAGGAGAGATGATCCATCCTGGTCCCCGCAAATGCAAATGCAACGTATCGCCATCGTTTCTGTAACCAACGACCTGACCACCGATCAGCGTGTTCACCGTACCTGTTCTTCCCTGGTTAAAGCCGGGTTCAGGGTTGTCCTGGTGGGCCGGATCCTGCCCGGGAGCCTGCCGCTGCAACAACGCGACTACCTGACACACCGGATGAGACTGTTGTTCGAAAAAGGAGCACTGTTTTATGCGGAATACAATATCCGGCTGCTGTTTTTCCTGCTGGGTAAGAAATTCAACCTTCTTATATCCAATGATCTGGATACCCTGTCAGCCAATTATACGGCCTTCCGGTTGAAAAATCTCTTCCGCAAACGTACCCGTCATGTACATCTGATCCATGACTGTCATGAATATTTCAGAGGTGTCCCTGAGCTTTCGGGCAGGATCGGGGTGACCATTATTTGGAAGTTTCTGGAAGATTTAATCTTTCCGCGCCTGAAATTCGTCATTGCCGTAAACGAATCGGTCGCAAGGCTTTATCATAACGAATATGGAAACGAAATGGTGGTGGTCAGGAATGTGCCGTTCCGGAAACAAATACCAGTGCCGGACAAAGGATTTATCGCGGAAAAACCGGCCGGTTGCCGTATGATCCTGTATCAGGGCGCTGTCAACATCGGAAGAGGGCTGGAAGAGGCGATAGTGGCCATGAATTACCTCAAGACAAAGGCTGTCCTGGTTATAGCCGGTTCCGGTGATATCCTGGAGGATCTCAGAAAACTAGTGGGAAGGGAATCGCTGCAAGATAAGGTGATACTGACAGGCCAGATCCCGTTTCAGGAGCTGAGCCGACTTACCAATCATGCTGACATCGGTCTTTCAATCGAGAAGGATATCAGCATCAATTATCATTATTGCCTGCCCAATAAATTTCTCGACTACATTCAGGCCTGTGTGCCCGTATTGGTCTCTCCCTTCCCGGAAATGAAAATGATCGTGGAGAGGTATCAGATCGGAGAATTTCTGACCAGCCATGA
Organism: uncultured Draconibacterium sp.; assembly: GCA_964387205.1. GTDB lineage: Bacteria > Bacteroidota > Bacteroidia > Bacteroidales > FEN-979 > CAIVAT01. Next base: position 11,432 of record CAYLVY010000085.1, on the reverse strand, counting down.
GCCAGCCGTATTGGCCGCCCAGCTTGACCGGATGTTGGGTGACGAAGATAAACTGAAGCAATTTCGTTCCAACCTGGCGGTGGCTGCAGCAGAACTGAACTGGGAAGCCGAGGAGCCCCGGCTGATGGCGTTGCTCGAACCTCCGGATCTGAGATGAAAGGGCAGGTACTCCATATCGTCTCTTTTGATATTCCATACCCGGCCAACTATGGAGGAGTGATCGATGTATTTTACAAGATCAGGGCGCTGTACAGGGAAGGCGCCATCATCCATCTTCATTGTTTCCATGATCGGAGGAGCCCTCAGCAGGAATTGGACAAATATTGCCGGAGCGTAACCTATTATCCGCGCCAGACGGGATGGAGTTCGCAGGCAGGGCTTGATCCTTATATTGTCAGAAGCCGGCGTTCCATGACACTGCCGGAAAATCTGTCGGCCGACCATGCTCCGATCATCTTCGAAGGGCTGCATACCTGTGGGTTTATGAACCATGAAATGCTGAAAGACCGTAGCCTCATCTACCGGGAAAGCAATATAGAGCATCACTATTACCGGCATCTTGGGAGCGCGGAGCGACATCTCCTGCGAAAGGCATATTTTTATGCGGAAAGTCTGAAATTAAAACACTTCCAGCGTATCCTTCGCCATGCTGATATCATGCTGGCAGTTTCAGCACAGGATACAGCTTACCTTGAAAGACATTTCCCTGGAAAAACTATCCGTCATATCCCCAGTTTCCATGGGCATGACGAACCGGATATTCTCCCGGGCAGCGGTGATTACATTCTCTATCAGGGAAAATTATCGGTGCCGGAGAACTACCGGGCCGTTTCTTATATCCTCGACCGAATCTGGGATAAACACATGCCACGGTTGGTCATTGCCGGACAGGAGCCACCTGATTGGATGCAACGCAAAGTTTCTTCGCATCACAATGTTCAACTGATATCCAACCCCGGAAACGACGAGATGGACCACCTTATCCGTCATGCTCACATAAACCTGATGCTCACATTTCAGGCTACGGGTCTGAAATTAAAGATGATCAACGCATTATTTCGCGGCAGGTATTGTCTGGTCAACCCTGAAATGCTGGCAGGTACAGGGTTGGAGGCCGCTTGTCAGATTGCACGAACCCCGCAGGAATTCAGGGAACAGGTGTTCAGTATATCAAATCAATCGTTTGATAAACAGGATATTGAGCATCGAAAACGGATGCTGGAGGATCGGTATTCTGACCGAAATAATTGCAAACGGCTACTGGAGGTGTTACCTTTGCAGAAATAAACCCAAAATCCCTCGCCATGAAAACGATCCTTGTTCCGGTTGATTTTTCGGGTCATACCCCCATTACCTGTGCCTATGCCATCGAAATGGCCTTTGTCATGGATGCTGAAATCCTGCTTTTTCATACCTATTTCGATCAGATTATCATTACGGATACCAGTTTCCCGGACACCCTGAACATGAGTTCGGTATACAACGAGGAGTTGATGAATGATCTCCGGCGTCAGGCATTGGTACAGATGGAGGATCTTGAATCAGATGTGCGGGAAATGCTTACAAACCGGGGAATGAACATTCCTTTTCGTTCCAGGGTTACAGGTGGTGAAATTGAGCATGAACTGAAAGAACTCTGCGGAGAATTTCATCCGGCCCTTGTGGTGATGGGAACAACCGGTAAAGGAAATACATTGCAGGTCTGGGGTAAGGTTTCCACTTTTATCATCGACCATGCCAAAGTTCCGGTGATTACCGTACCCGCAATCCGGCAATTCCGTGGTTTTGAGAATCTGATGTTTGCTGCTGACCTGAGCGAGGGTAATGAACAAGCCATCCGTAACCTGAGGGAACTCTTTACACCGTTCCAAAGTCATATCCATGTGGTTCATTTTATGTCACGATCAAAAAGCAGCGATGCATATTTAAAAATGAAAGCGCTGGAACTGAGAATGAGGAATGAACCAGGTTTTAAAGCGGTTACCTTTGAGGTGGTAGAGGTGGAGGAGGATAACCAGAAGGCGATCGATATGTTCGTTGCCAATAAAATGATTGATGTGATCGGCTTCCAGCCGCAACGGCGAAGTTTGCTTTCCATGTTGTTCACGAAAAAGATCACGAGAAAGAACCTATTCGAGACCAATATTCCGATGGTTGCAATCCCTGTTTAATCAGGAAATTCCCTGATCAACCGGTAATTCTCTATCCGGTATATATTCCAGAATTTGTTTTCTGACCCGTCACCGGGATCGTTTTCAAACCGGTATCCTGTATGCAGTTGCCTTATCTCCATTTCATTAAGGCATCGCCCAAATCCGGTTCCATACCGCTGCAGGGCATGAAGAAAATACCATCCAACCTCAAATCCCTGAAAAGCCAGGATGTCCGGATCCATGCTGACCTTTTCCTGATAACGGTCTACAAACCAGTTCACAAACGGATCACTGTAATCAATAAAACCGGGCGCTATAAAATGGGCCCTGAGGGCTATCAGATATTCTGTTTCCACGCCGTTCACCTTGTGCCACTCCGGTAATCCGAAAAGGGTGATGCTGTATTCATTCCGAAGTTCGTACAACCGGCGGGTGAATTCAGCAATGAACTCTGTGCCGGTATTCCATGTGACAATATAATTTTCCTTCTCACGCGACAAAAGGGTATATAGATCGGTTTGAGATTCCGGCAGGCGTATTTCACGCGATTCCGAAGAACATAAGTCGCGGAATTTTTCGGGAAGCCTCCGGTCAGGAAATTTACCGTTTTTCAGCACCAGAAATTGTCCATTGTCTGACCTGCGGTTAAAATACCGGCAAAGGGCTTGTTCCATTACATCTTTATCGGGTTGGATCTTATAGACATAAGGATTATTCCGGACAATGTCGCTCCTTTCCGAAATGGGATTGATCAGTGGGATTTTTTTCCTTTTGGCGAAATCTGAAATAATGCGGAAATTGGCATGATATACCAGGCCGATGATCATGTCCATCTGTCCGACTTCTTGTTTTTTAAGAAGTTGTTTCGTTTTGTTAGTATCTTTATCCACATCAAACACATGAATCCGAAACTTTCCTCCTTCCTTCTCTATCGAATCCAATGCGATGCGGAACCCCTCATAAAAGGGCAGGAACTGAAAACTGCGGATAGTCGCCAGCCTATTTCGCGGGGGATTGACAGTATTGATGGAAGCTACATCGCCAAGAAAAAGCGGCACCATAAGGGCAACGTTATATACCGGTTTTTTGGTGGAAGAATCGATCAGGCATGGGAGAAGGAGTGGTGGGGCCACCACGGAATCGCTCCGGTCAGCCGACAATGTTGAATCGGAAGGGGTCACTTTTGGGGGTATAGGTTCTTTGACCATTTTTTTGATCTTCGTTGGTACCGGTACCCGTAATTTTTCATCGGCTTTAATACCTTCCTTAACTCCCGGGTTTTCCCTGATGATATCATTGATATCCACTCCGTAAGCCTTGGAAATCATGTAAAGGGTCTGACCGCGGCGGATGGTATGCACGTAGAATTCCTTTCCGTCGATTGTTTCGATGATATTTGATCTCATCTGCCGGAGCTGATCCTGGGTATTTTGTCCCTCGGCAGCAAACCAGAGAACAGTCAGGACAAGAAGCGAATATTTGGTGAAAATTCTGGTCATACTATCTGGTCTTGCCGGAGAAAAAAAACCGGTCAGTATTGCGGATTATTCCCATTCAATGGTGGCAGGCGGTTTTGAACTGATATCATATACCACCCGGTTGATACCTTTTACTTTGTTGATGATTTCGTTGCTGACAGTGGCAAGGAAGGCATGCGGAAGGTAGGCCCAATCGGCAGTCATCCCGTCGGTCGAGGTCACTGCCCTCAATGCCACCACGTTTTCATATGTCCGTTCATCGCCCATTACACCAACCGACTGCACCGGGAGCAGGACTGCGAAAGCTTGCCATACGGAATGATACAATCCGTGAGCATGTAAGGCCTTTATAAATATATCGTCGGCTTCCTGAAGGAGGTTGATTCTTTCCCGGGTAATTTCTCCAGGGATCCTGACCGCCAGGCCCGGTCCGGGAAACGGATGGCGGTCAAGGAATTCATCCCCAAGTCCCAGCGTCCTTCCAACCTTCCTGACCTCATCTTTGAAAAGGGATTTCAGTGGTTCAACCACCTTCAGTTTCATCCTTGCAGGCAGGCCTCCGACATTGTGGTGCGATTTAATGGTGGCTGACGGGCCTTTTACCGAAACCGATTCGATGACATCAGGGTAGATGGTGCCTTGTGCAAGCCACCTGATATTGGTGATACGGTGTGCCTCCTGGTCAAAAATATCGATAAAGGTTTTGCCGATCGCTTTCCTTTTCTTTTCAGGATCGGATATTCCGCTGAGGGTATCCAGAAACTGCCGTGATGCATCCACCCCTGTAACATTCAGGTGTAAACGATTGTACTTTTCCAGAACCTCGGAGAATTCGTTTTTCCGAAGTAAACCATTATCCACAAATATGCAATAGAGATTATCGCCGATCGCGCGGTGCAGGAGCATGGCAGCAACCGAACTGTCTACCCCGCCGGATAATCCGAGTACGACCTTATCGTTACCCAGTTCCTGTTTGAGCGACAATACGGTAGATTCGACGAAGGATTCCGGTGTCCAGTCCCGCCTGCATCCGCAGATTTCGGCCACGAAATTGTGCAGCAGGGTCATTCCTTCAGTAGTGTGGTAGACTTCGGGGTGAAACTGAATGCCGTAAGTTTCTTCATTTTCCACCTTAAATCCGGCGAAGGTAACCTCAGGAGTACTTGCTTCGGTGATGAACCTGACGGGCAGATCGAGAATGGTGTCGGCATGCGACATCCAAACCTGTGTGCCGGGCGACATGCCTTTCATCAGCCGGCTTTCATCCGCCAGGAAGGTAAGGTTGGCGCGTCCGTATTCCCGGATTTTCGACGGTGCCACATGTCCCCCTGATGAATGGGCAATCCACTGGGCCCCATAACAAACGCCAAGAACAGGGTAGTGGCCGCGGATCCCGGTGAGGTCAGGTGTCGGCGCTTCCGGATCCAGCACCGAGAAAGGACTGCCGGATAGGATTACCCCTTTCAGGGGCTTGCCCGGTGATGGTTTATAATGATAGGGATGGATCTCGCAATATACATTCAACTCCCTCACCCGGCGGGCGATGAGTTGTGTGTACTGCGAACCGAAATCGAGGATAAGGATGGTTTCTTGCATACCGCAAAAGTACAAAGTATATCCGATCTTACCTATTTAAGGATTACCTGATCAGCGTTGCGGAATAAACGGAAGAATTTCCCACGGCATCGGTGACTACCAGGCGGAATTCATTCCTGCCCGGCCTGAGCCGATGGTCAAAGGAATATTCCAGCAGCCTGTTTTTGGCATCGTAATCCATCAGTATCCATTTTCCGTTTAAAGTTCCGCGGTAAGTGTCAATGCCCGAAAGGTCGTCGGAGATCTTCATCCGGATGGTCCGCTGTTTCTGGACATTTTTGTGTTGGGATATGTTCACCGGGGTGATGATCGGTGGCCGCGTGTCGAGTACCACGGTAAATTTCCCGAATTCCCGGATCCTGGCGGTAATCCATCCACCCGTGAATTTTCCTCCGACGGAGGAGAATTTTCCGTTGGCGCCTACCGATGCAATGACCGCTTTACCTGTCAGTTTATCCGGCACACTGGAAAGCCGGATGCTGAGCTGGCAATAGGTATGCAAAGGAGTGTTTCTGTCATGGATCTGAAAGAGTGGCGATTTTGCCTCCACCGGAGGGGCAAGTTCGTTGAAACTGAAATAAAAATCCTCATATACAGCCTCTTTGGGGATTTCGAGTTTCATCTCTTTTCTTTCATACAGGTTGTCATTTTTCCAGGTAATAAGTTTCCCTTCCGGGTTCTCTGCCGGGCTGCCGGATGTCGCAGGACGGGCGCCGGCCGGTGCAGGCGGGTGGCTTTTTAATGTAAAGGATACTACCGACTGGTGGCCAAAAGCATCCTCTGCTTCATACCTGACTGCATGGAACCCTGCTGAAGAAAAGGATAAAATCCCACGGTTTTCTGCCAGTTTCACAATTCCTGTTTTATTGTTGGGAGCCAGATAGGAACGCTGGATCTTCCTTCCGTCCTTCACATAAGCCGGGTAATCGAGAATGCTGTTTACATACCGCGTTTCTGAAAAAGCGAAACGGTCGATATCCTGGGAGAAAACCAGTTTGTTGTCCAGAAACAACCTGATTTTGTGGACTCCGGTCTTCAGGCTTCCTTCTCCGGCATCATTGGTCTCAATACCGAAAATGATCGAACCGGTAACATGGACAGTATCATGGCCCTTCAACCGATATTTTCCTGATGAGCCTACAGTCTGGGTCAGAAGGGGTTGGTTACGGAAGTTGACCATCGACCGGTCGTCGTGCGGATAGATCTTTACGAAGCGGATGATCGGGGCTAACCGGTCAGATTTCATAAAACCGAAATCGAGCGGATCCAGTATCTCCTGTGTCTTCGTATCTCTTATTTCAAAATGGATGTGGGGGCCACCTGACGATCCGGAATTGCCCGACAACGCGATCATCTCTCCCTTTTTCACCTTGAGAATGCCTGGTAAAACTTCCGTATCCATGGAAAAGGACTCCTTTTCATATTGGGTTTTTTCAACCCAGGAGGCGATGGGGCCGGTGAATTTCTTCAGATGGGCGTATACCGAGGTATATCCATTGGGATGGGTGATATAGAGCGCTTTCCCAAAACCGACAGACGAAATATTGACCCGGGAAACATACCCGTCTGCAATGGCATAGACCGGTTTACCTTCCGTTCCACCCGTCCGGATATCTATTCCCGAATGAAAATGGTTGCGGCGTATCTCGCCAAAGGCTCCGGAGAGGGTTACAGGAAAGTCGACCGGTGACCGGAACCCTGTGTCAATCAATGGTTTTTGCGCCGGCAGGATTCCGGCCACCGTAACAAGAAGCAGCAATAACAGGATATTCAGTCCGCTTTTCAATGTTTACCGGGGGCTGAGAAATGAATACTTCTTTGAATAACCGAGCATCTGGGCGGCAAAATCTTCCGGATAGCTGATGGTGACATCAGAAATGGTATCACCCTGCATGACCAACTCATATACCGGGTTAATAAAGCCGGCATACGGAGCGATGTTCAACTTTGAATATCGTCCCAGCACCTCTTTATGGAGATCCTGGTCAACTTTGACGCCATAATTTTCCACCAGGTTTTTGGCTGCGGCAAAATCCCCCTCGGAGGTGATCCGTTGGACCTCTTTCAGCAATTCACCCAGAAGCGTCCGCAAACCTTCGTAGTCGTTGATGCGGAAGTAGGTTTTACCATCCCGGTTCAGTTTTTCAATGATATTTTTATCTTTACCCTTTTCGAAAATCCAGTGGGTAATGATCGAACGATTCCGCATATGGGCCTGTTCGATATTTTTTCCTGGCTGTATCCTGACGAGCTGGGTCATCAATCCGTTGCGGAAATAGTTGTCGTATTCGGCACGGGCCACTTCGGCATCAGGCATAAGACCAAGTTTTATCATCACCGGATCCATCATATAATAGAGGGCAAAAAGGTCGGCACGTGACTCCTCCACCGCTGAATGGTAGTTTTTCAGTGCATCTCCGGAAACGCCGGGTTTAAGCTGGCCTGATCCGTGACCCAGACATTCATGCAAATCGGTATGCAGGTTACCGGCCAGATATCCGTATTTTTTTACCCGGGCAATCTCCTCTTCGGAAGCCGCAAACTCTTCCAGGAAACCGTTTCCCTGGGCGGCCTGATCATAGGCATAGGTGATATTGTCCATGGTCACCGACTTCGAACCGTGCTCTTTCCTGATCCAGTTGGCATTGGGCAGGTTGATGCCGATGGGTGTGGTGGGATCCGATTCGCCGCCCAGTTGTGCAGTGATAATCACCTTTGCCGTTACCCCTTTTACCTCTTTTTTCTTAAAGGCAGGATCAACAGGAGAATGATCTTCAAAATATTGCGCATTCTCGCTCAGGATGACAGTACGTTTCGATGCTTCCGTATCTTTGAAGTTGACTATAGATTCCCAGCTTCCCTTCATCGCCATCGGGTCGCCGTAAACTTCGATGAAACCGTTGACAAAATCGACCAGGGCATGCTGGTCTTTTACCCAGGCAATATTGTATTCATCCCATGTCTTAAGGCTTCCGGTGCGGTAATATTCGATGAGTTTGCTGATGGAGAGTTGCTGCTCCGGTGTTTCGGCATACGGGAGGGCTTTCTCCAGCCAGGATATGATCTGCAGAATGGCGGCTCCATACAACCCGTCGGCTTTATAGACCTTTTCGGTCACCAGGCCGTTTTCTTTGACCACTTTGGAATTCAGGCCATAGGAAACCCGGAGGTCTTCACCATTCCCCGGATCCCTTTTCCTGAGTAGGTCGTAATATTTTTCAACCTCCTGCTGCGTGACACCTTCGTAGAAATTTGCGGCCGAGGCAAGGATCAGGTCGCGGGAATCGTCAAGGCTGACCCGTTTCGGAGCAATATCGGGATTGAACATAAGGGGAGTCACTTCGGCGATAAACTGATCGGGTGTCTGATCCGGTGCAAGCGGCAGTTGCTCCTTCGGGGTGTTCATCACCAGCGTTTTCAGATACTCCGGCGAAAATTCCGGCAGAAACTTTTCAGTGGAATAGTGATGATGGATCCCGTTGGAGAACCAGACCCTTTTCAGGTAAACCACAAATTTTCCGAAATCTTCACCCGTTTTGTCCCCCGAATAACCTTCATAGATACCTTCCAGGGTTTTCCTGATCAGCAGGTTGTGCTTATAGTTCTGGTCATACGTGATATCCCGGCCACACAGGGCCGCCTGGCTCAGATAATAGATCAGTTTTTTCCGGTTCAGGGTGAGGGTGTCGAAACCCGGAACCTGATAACGGAGGATCCTGGCATCGGCAAATTGTTCCGTTAACCATTTGAATTCCTCACCGGTTCCTTTTTTATTCCTATCCTGCGGTTGCTGACAGGAAACAGTGGCTAAGATTACTGACATCATGAAAATGGTTCTGATTCTGTTCATAATATTTTGATTTAGAGATTTAGATGCATGCATTCCTGATCTCTCCGTTCCGGAAGACCGGTACGACACGGGTTGAATCCGGCTTCAGGGAGTAGGGGATGACATCATCCAGTCCCAGGTCGCGAAGCCTGTGACGGTGGGCCGCCTTTTCGAGATAGCCCGTGACATCATCCTTGGCCAGTTGCCACAAATCCATTGCGGCATACGCTGAATCACACCGGGTTACAAAGTCGGGGTTTTGCAATAGCTTTTCCGTTAACGCCCCGGCAAAAAGGGTGTCCTCCAGACAAAATTTGTTTTTCCAGCCTGAACATAGGATCACGACATTCTTCTGCTCCTGTCCAAGCCAGCCGGCGAGTGCCGAAAGGTTCACAAAGGCGCCGATGGCAATCTTCTCAGCCTGTTTTGCGATATCGAGGGCACGCGTGCCATTGGTCGTACAATACACGAGGGTTTGGCCGCCAATTGCTTCCCGGGTAAAATGTAGAGCTGAATTGCCGAAGTCGGCGAAGTCGAGCTTTTTTCCATCCAGTTCCGAAGCAACAAGATACCCTTCCGCCTTCATCTTGCGGGTTGCTTCGATACTCGCTGCAGGCAGAATCCTTTCCACCCCGTTTTCGAATGCCGCACAAATGGAAGTTGTGGCCCGAAGGATATCAACCAGGACTACCAGAAAATGTTCCCGGGTCAGAATGTCCCCAAACAACCGGGGGGTCAGACAAACCTCAATGGTATAGGGTGGATTCATTTTCAGGAATTTTCAGTAATAGACAATTTCGCATTTTGGATGGGTGGCCCTCAATTTATCTACCCTTTTGGAAGATACTTTGGTATTGAACATTTTTACCGTTTCCAGTTTTGACATCCCGTCGAGGACATCAATGGTAGTGACCCTGGTATTGAAAAATTCAATAACCCTGAGATTGACCAATTTCTGCAGATACTTGAGGTTCTTTACCTGAGTCCCGCTGAATTTCAATACTTCAAGTTGAACCATATCCTGCAGGGCATCCAGATCTTCAACCTGCGTATTGGAGAAGTCGAGTTCCTTCAGCGCCCTGAGGCCGGACACCGGTCCCAGTGATGTTACCGGATTTTTTTGCAGCCGCAACACGCGCAGCCTGGTCATTTTGCCAATGGGATCAAGCGATGCAACGCGTGTGCCGGAGAATTGCAATTCGGTGAGGCGCGTCAGGTGTGTGAGTGGCTGCAGGGATGTGATCTGAAAATTCTCATTGATGTTCACCGCTTCCAGGTTAGCCATCCTCTGAAGTTGGATTTTGTCGGGTTCCCCGGTTATGGCCAGTTGGGCTTGCATGACCTCTCTCCACGCCGGTGAGAGCCCTGCCCACCAGTCGGTATTTTCAACGGTCTGATAAATGAGAAGGGACTCGGGATTTTTCAAAAGATACTGTTCAGCCTGACTGTCGCCCACTCCACTGTTGTCGGCATAGACCAATTTTAACCCTTTCATGCCGTAAAGAGGTTCGAGACCGGACACCTGCGTGTTGTCAATGATCAGCAGTTCCAGTTGGCTGCAGTTCTTTAGAGGTGCCAGGCCTGCAATCCTGGTATTGTTCATCACGGCGACACGGATTTCTGTCAATTCGCTGATGGGTTCCAGCGAGGTTATCCCGGAACTGGCCATGTGCAGGCTCCGGAGAAGGATCAGTTGACGCAGCGGTTCAAGGGAGTTTATCGAGGTCCTTCCGGTAATATTGACGCTGTCCAGGAGTATCAGACGGTGCAGTTGTTCAGTGGTTGGCGGATCATTGACGGTCATGAAAAAACTGAACATCGACTGCCATTCAGCCCCCATGTTTTTCCACCATTGCTCCAGCGCCGCCGAGGCATAAACCAGGGATACCGAAGGGTGCTTCATCAGGAAAACAAGGGCTTGCTTCCTGTCGATGCGGGTATGGTTGGCATAGATCTTTTGAAGGCGGGACAGGTAGTCTATCGGGTCGAGACTACTGATCATGGTGCTGTCGCAAAGCAACACTTTCAGTTCAGACATGCCTCGAAGCGGTGTCAGATCAGATACCGAGGTGGAGGAGATATTCAGCATTTCCAGTTTTATCAGGTCCGAAATCGGGCTCAAATCTTTAATCCGCGAGTGATTGATCCTCAGATCGGCGAGAGAGGTCAGTTCCCCGATAGCCTCCAGGTTGCTGATGGTTGTGTTGCCGGCATCCAGTATGATCAGTCCCGGAAATGATGATACCACGTCCAGGTCATCCACCTTTGTCTGACGGAGTTTTAACTGCTTGAGCAGCACGCAGTACCTGAGCGGTTCCAGGGTCGTTACCCCTGTATGGGACAGGTCAAGTTCTTCCAGTTTATTCATGTTCCGGA